>JAGCVR010000187.1 GCA_017962285.1 Muribaculaceae bacterium
GGGGGTCGCGCTCACGTCGGAGATGTGCGGCAGTGGTAGATTCTGTCACCATTTCAGGGTTTCACACGGCTGGGTCACGTTACGGGGGTTGCGCTGCGCTCCACCCCCGCCTGTATTCTGCCAGGGCTTCGCCCTTCCCCAGGTTACGACCGTCTCCGGCGCTCTAACCTGAGGTTTCGCACAGCGTCAGGTCTTCGACCTGCCCGCGCCTCGGCGCTGACCATTCGCCACTGGGGAACCAATGCGTCGCAAGCACGGGTTACACAGTCTCAATTAGTGGAGATTAGTGTTAATTAGTGGACAGGAAAGAAGATTTTGTGGAATTTATGAAGACCGGACAGGATTTTTTTGTTGCGCGGAATTGAAAAATTGGGGAAAATATAGTAACTTTGGGAAAACAAAGCAAAAATCAGATGAAAAAACTTTTTATTTTATTCTCAATGTTGCTGGCTTGCTTGCCTCTGTGTGCTCAGCGTGTTACGGTTGTGAGCGACGAGTGTCCGCTTGCCGGCAGGGATGTGGCAGGATATTTCCCGCAGTTGAGCCCAGACGGCAATCTGCTGCTGTATTCTCCCACTGAGGCTACGAGCCTCACGCTACTCAATCTGAAAACCGGCGATGAAAAGATCATTGCAAGCGAAGGTGTGCCTGGGTTCGATGCCAGGTTCGGACGCGACGGCAACGTTTATTATGTCACCATGCACCCCCAGCCCGGCAATCTGATTTACCGTGCTGGCAGGTGTTATGACCCTGCAAAGGAAAAGACCGATGAAGTTCTTGCGCCGCAGCACGGTCAGGTGCTTGCCATCCCCACGGGGAAAAGCGCTGCCATGGTGGGGGAGAAGGAGTCGTTCAACTTCGACAAGGGAACGGTTGCCTTCACCCACGGCTCTTATCTTTATGTGGTGAAAAACGGAAAAGTGAAGCGCCTGCAGCCTGTGAAGGACAGCGTGGGTTATCTGTGGGCACAAGTCTCGCCCAAGGGCGACAAGGTGGTGTTCAAGGCTGTGGCAAAAGTGCTATATGTGGTGGACCTGGATGGGAATATCCTGTCGCGGATGGGCTACTACATGATGCCGTCGTGGCTGGACAATGACTATCTTGTGGCGATGAACGGCACCGATGGCGTGCAGAAGCGTCTGGGACAGCAGATCTACCTGCTGAGAGCCGACGGCACGTTTGAATATCCTCTCACCGACCCCGAACTGAGTGCGGTTCAGCCTATGGCGGCTGCTGGCAAGGTGGTGTTTACCACCGGAAAAGGCGAGGTTCACATCATGAAGATTGAGATTGACAATTAAGGCGTATTTATCAAAAACAGAGTTTCGTTATGAACACAATACACAGAATACTGGCGGCATTGAGTATTACACTTGTTTTTGGATGCCTGGCATGGGCACAGCAACCAAGCGTCGCTCCGCGTGTGTTTATCAATCCCGGTCACGGAGGGCACGACAGCAACGACCGTCCGTCTCCGTTTTTCAACGTGGGTGTGAGCGACACGGTACCGTATTACGAGTCCGATTCCAACATACTGAAGGGAAAATCGCTCATGGACATATTGCGGAAAAAAGGCTATGAGGTGATGACTACACGCGTAAACAATACCAGTGCCGACGACCTTGACCTCTTCGAGATAATGTCGCTTGCGGCAAACAGCGGTGCCGATATGTTTTTTGCCATCCACAGCAATGCCACCGGCGTGAAACGCAAGATGAATTTCCCCCTGGGGCTTTACCGTGGCGAGACAGGCAAGCCGGTGGCGGCAGGTTCCGACTCAATATCCCGACTTATCATGAACCATCTGTTCGAGAACCGGGCAACGTCGTGGACACGCGATAATCCAATGCTGGCGGGAGACTGGACGTTCTACGACTGGGGTCCGAAAGTGGGACTGGGAGTGCTTCGCTACAACAAGCTTCCCGGGCTTTTGAGCGAAGGCTCATTCCACGATTATATTCCAGAGCGCTGCCGCCTGCTCAATCACGAATACTGTTGGCTTGAGGCTTGGAACCAGTCGCTTGGAATCGATGACTGGTTCGGCAAAGGCAATTCTTACGGCAAGGGCGTGGTGGCTGGCAGGCTGCTGAGCAAGTCGAGTCCCCGCTCCGACAGCGACCAGCTCTTCGGCGACGACAATTACCGCCCGTTTAACCATGCCAGGGTCACACTCAGCCGTGGCGGCAAGAAACAGGTCTATTATACCGATTATGTGGAAAACGGCTTTTTCCTGTTTCCGGAACTTGAACCGGGGGAATACGAACTGGTGGCTGAAACTGCCGCGGCTCAGGTGCTTGGGCGGTGTAAAGTGACGGTTTCGCCAAACAAAGTGACCTACCGTAACTTCCTCAGCGAGGTGCCGGTGGGATTGAATTAGTGTGAAAGAATGTGAATTTGTAACCATTTTTAATTAATAAAATTTTAAAGGAGTTAAAATATGTTTATTTTGGCTCCTTTATTTGTTTATCTTTTTTTTGTGTGAAAAATAGTCTGTAACTTTGCAAGTGTCTAAATAAAAACGAATTAGAATAAACGAAGAAGTATATGTCGGTTGGAGGACACAGATTAACACTGATAGCAGAGAGTAATTCGTCACGAACTGAGTGGTGTCTTGTGGAAGGTGGTGATGTTAAGGAACGCGCTTTTACAGAGGGGCTTAATCCATTTTTTATGAGTCGCCGCGAAGTGAGCCACATTGTCCGCCTGCAGTTGCCCGAGGTGTTTTTCCGCCGCCGCTGGGAACATGTGTTCTTTTATGGTGCAGGCTGCAGCAACGTGGAGAAGCGCCAGATGATGGAGGCATCCCTTATAGCTCAGTTTAAGACTCCGGCCACCGTGTTCAGTGACCTTGAAGGCGCGGCGCGAGGGCTGCTCATACGTGAACCGGGATTGGCATGTATCATTGGCACCGGCTCTAATTCATGCCTTTATGATGGCGAGCGGATTGTGAAGAACGTGCGTCCTTTGGGATTTATCCTCGGCGATGAGGGCAGTGGGGCGGCGATGGGTCGCATCTTCGTGGGCGACTGCCTGAAAAACCTGGCCCCGCAGGAACTTGCCCAGGAATTCTATGAACAATACAAAATCACACCCGATGCCATAATGGACTCGGTCTATAACAATCCCCAGGCGAGTCGCAACCTCACTGAATATTCCTTCTTCCTTGCCAGGCACCTGCACAATGACTATGTTCGCGCCCTTGTGGCGAATGAGCTTATGAGGTTCTTTGAGCGCAACATCAGCCAATATGACTATGAGAAATACGATTTGTCGGTAGTGGGAGAAGTGGGGTGCAAATATACCGAAATCCTGCTTGATGTGGCGCAGAAATTCGGTGTGAAAATCAAGAAAGTGGTGCGCGACTCCATGCCAGGACTAATCCTCTACCACAGCCTCTGATGATGACCCGATAAAAGTTTTTTCTGACCCAATAAAAGTTCGACGGAAGGGACCAGTTTTATGATATTTTGTGAAATTCTGTGATATTTTGATGGGAAAGCTTTAATGTTATGCGGATTTTCGCCCGTTTAGGGCGGAGAGACGTAGAGATTCTAAGTCATAAAAGTGTTAATAACCCTAAAAATATATAGATAAATCATAAAAATGCCGTTTCTTGCTGAAAAAGATAAAAAAACTGACAGATAATTCGAATTATTGTGCTAACTTTGTGAGTGATGATTGAATGCTCGTGTGAACATTCTGGCATTATTTAACCAACTAATAATGAGCAAAATGAGAAAATTTGTCAGTGCTTTTATCTTGACGTGCGCGATGGGATTTGCCACAGTTTTCACAGCCCAGTCGCAATCGGTATCGCAGGCTGTCAGTGACCATATTCAAGACCTCGTGTCGCAGAAGTTGCCACAGAACATGGGTATAGGGAGCCTTAAAGTCCGCTCGGTGGATCTCGAAGGCGATGTCGCCACAGTGAACCTGAGCGAGAATTTCGGAAGTGTGCCGTTCACTCCGGTTGACGTGGAGCAGATGAAGGGCGAAATCAAGCAAATAATCAGTGCGGAGATTCCGTGCAAGGATGTGAATCTCACCATTGAGGGCAACGATATCTCGCTCTATTTCGCGGATTATGAACTTTCATATGAGCGCAAGAATCCTCCGTTTATCACGGCAAGCGACCCAAACCGTCATTACACCAAGGGGCTCGACGGCAATGTGATTGCTCTGTGGCAGAGCCACGGATGGTACTTTGAACCGTATCTCAACCGCTGGGAGTGGCAGCGTGCCCGCTTAATGCAGACGGTGGAAGACATCTACACGCAGAGTTATGTGGTGCCGTTCCTTATCCCTATGCTTGAGAATGCGGGAGCCTATGTGTGGGACGCGCGTGAGCGCGACACGCACGATGTGGCGGTGGTGGTTGACAATGACGGAGCTAATGCCCAAGCCGGTTACCGCGAACAGAGCAAAGGCGGCAATAACTGGGCTGACGGAACCGACCGAGGCTTCGGTTACAATAAGGCGGAGTATCGCGACTTTGAAAATCCGTTCAGGGAGGGTACTTACCGCCAGGTGAAAAGCACTACCGACAAAAAGAACATCAGTACAGCGCATTGGGATGCCGATGTGCCGTTTGCAGGCGAGTTCGCAATATACATTTCCTATAAATCCCTGCCGAACAGTGCCAATGATGCTCTCTACACCGTTAACAGCCTTGCCGGAGCTCAGCAGTTCCGCGTGGACCAGAATATGGCTGGCGGAGTGTGGGTGTATCTGGGCACATTCCAGCTCAAGGCGGGATTGAACAAGGACGTGGTGGTGCTGAGCAATCTCTCTAAAGACAAAGGAAGAATTATCACCGCCGATGCCATCAAGATAGGCGGAGGCAAGGGCAACATCGCACGCCGTGTGGCTCTGCCCACTGAGGAAAATAAGGCAATTGCCAAAGAAAACGAAGACGAGAAATATCTGGGCAAGCCAGGAATTGACTATAAGTATGTGCTTGGCGACCGTGCGTGGTACCTGCTCGGAAGCCGTTATTATCTGCAGTGGGCTGGTTTCCCCGACAGCGTTTATTCCACATCGAAGGGAATCAACGACTATGTGGACGACTACCGCAGCCGTGGCGAATGGGTGAACTACCTCGCCGGTGGCAGCCGTGTGCTCCCGAACCATGCCGGACTGAAAGTGCCGGTTGACCTGTCGCTCGCCTGGCATACCGATGCCGGAGCCACTCCCGATGACGAAATAGTGGGAACACTTGGAATCTATTGTACCAAAAAGAACGGGAAGAATTTCGGCCGCTATGAGGACGGCACGTCGCGTGAGATGTCGCGCAACTACACCAATCTGGTAATGACCGAAATCTGCAACGATATCCGTGCCAAATATGAACCGAACTGGACTCGCCGCGGTATGCGCGACGCATCCTACTACGAGGCGCGTGTGCCCGAGGTGCCGGCACTGTTGCTTGAACTGCTGTCGCACCAGAATTTTGCCGACATGAAATACGGACTCGACCCGTCGTTCCGTTTCACCGTCAGCCGCGCCGTTTACAAGGGCATGCTTAAGTTCCTTGCTCAGCGCGACCACCGCGACTATGTCGTTCAGCCGTTGCCTGTGAATTCATTCGCAATCCGGGAATTGTCGGACAACCGCTTGTTGCTTACGTGGAAGCCCACTTATGATGACCTTAGCGACAATGCCGACCCGAAGAAATACATAGTATGCGAGAAAGTGGGCAACGGCGGCTTCCGTGAAGTTGCCGTGGTGCCTGGCACAGAGCATCTGGTGACAATCAACGACAACGAAGTTCACAGTTTCAAAATAATCGCTCTCAATGATGGCGGCAGGAGCTTCCCCAGCGAGACTTTGTCGGCGGCTTTTGCAAAAGACAGCAAGGGCATTGTGATGGTGGTGAACGGGTTTACCCGTGTGAGCGCCCCCGACTGGTTCGAATCGGGCAATTTAGCCGGCTTTAACGACTCGAAAGACCACGGAGTACCCTATATGCAGCAAATCAACTATCTCGGCGCCCAGTTTGAGTTCCGTCGCGACCAGCCTTGGCGCGATGACGATGCCGGTGGCTTCGGTGCAAGCCGCTCGAATCACGAGACGAAGCCCATTGCCGGAAACACTTTCAATTATCCCGAAATTCACGGTGCCCACATCCTCAAGGCGGGCTATTCGTTCGTGTCTTCGAGTGTCAAGGCTGTGGAAAACGGGGAAATCGCACTCACTCCATATAAGGCTATCGACCTCATCTTAGGAAAGCAGAAAGAAGTGCAGATTGGCCGTGGCGCAGTACCCAACAAGTACAAGGCATTCACCCCGGCGTTGCGCTCGGTTCTGGAGCAGTATTGCAAAGCAGGAGGAAATCTGCTTGTTACCGGCGCCTATGTTGGGACCGATATTTGGGACAACCTGAGCAAAAGAGACGAAGAAAAGA
>JAGCVR010000188.1 GCA_017962285.1 Muribaculaceae bacterium
GAACATGGCGCAGGTGGGGCTTTCGATGGGTTCGGGCACTGCCGTGGCAAAAGAAGCCAGCGACATCACAATTCTCGACGATTCGTTCGCAAGCATAGCCCGTGCGGTGATGTGGGGCAGGTCGCTCTACAAGAACATTCAGCGTTTCATAGCATTCCAACTCACTGTGAATGTGGCGGCTTGCATAATTGTGGGTTTCTGCTCATTTTTCAGCGAGCAACCGCCGCTTACCGTAACACAGATGCTTTGGGTGAACCTTATCATGGATACACTCGCGGCGCTGGCACTTGCATCGCTTCCGCCACAGGAGCGGGTAATGAAGGAACGTCCACGCCGACAGAGCGAAGCCATCATCACCCCCGCCATGAAACGGTTCATATGGCTGTTCGGTGTTCCAATAGCGTTAGTGATGACGGTACTTTTCGTATGGTTCAGTTTCAGTCATGGCAACCTGAGTCGGCACGAAGTAAGCATATTCTTTTCCACTTTTGTGTTTTTTCAGTTCTGGAACATGCTTGCCGCAAGGCTGTTCAGCCATGGCCCCAAGCCGTGGAAAGACATCAGGCGGAGTAAAGTCTTCTACAGCGTGTGGTTGGCAATCGGAGCATGCCAGATTCTGATTGTGACTTACGGTGGCGAGATGTTTGCCGTGGAACCGCTTAATTTCATCACATGGGTCATGGTAATTGCCGGCACGCTCATTGCATCCTCGCTTTTCACATTTATCCTGACATTGCCGCGCAAAAAGAAAGAATAGGCGGCTCCATCGCAGAGTGGCCTATTCCTTTTGGAATTTATAAAGGGGATATTAAATTCCAGCTTTTTCTTATTGCTACAAATTTAGACCAAATTCCGCATATTTGCAAATTTTGGGCAAAAAATCTTAAGTTTTTTATTTGAACGTTAGGCGATTACAAGCCTCATAGGACTTATAAGTCAAATAGGTCCTATAGGGCAAATAGGGCTGATAGGTATCAGGAGAATGCCATGTCAAGAATCTCTATCGGGTGCAGAACCTTCATGCCGGTTGACATGGCAATCTGCGAATGACACATTTCGCAGTCGGTGACGACGGCATCCACATTAGCTTCCTTGATGGCATTAAACAGTGGCTGACCTATCTTCTGACTTCTTTCAAAATTCTCGGTTTTGAAACCATACGTACCCGCCATGCCGCAACACAGCGAATCGAGCATGACGAGTTCCACTCCGGGAATCTGTCGCAGCAGATTGGCCGAATAGAACGCCCACCCCAGTTTTTCCATGTGGCACGCCGTGTGGTAGGCAATACGAATCTTGAAGTCAGGTCTTACCGGTGGCAACTCAAGTTCTTCATCTTCGAGTTTCTTGAAAATGAACCGTGTGGCAAGTGAGACTTTGTCGCGAATGTCGGCATTGTCAAGGCCGAGAACAAATTTATACTCATCGCGGATGGTGAACGTGCAGGTGGAGCTTGTCGTTATCACTTCCAGACCCTTGTTCGCAATCTGGCGCAGAGAGTTCATATTCCTGAACGCGAGCTGCAGTGCGCGCTGAGGCATACCGTTGGCCATAAACGGATTGCCGCAGCATTTTTCATCGTCGATAAGTTCCACCCCGTAGCCCAGCTTGTTCATCACTCGCACCAGGGCCATACCGGGAGCCGGGTCGTTGTAATTGACATGACAGCCATGGAAATAGACCACCTTTTTCTCGAATCCACCTTGCTGCGGCAAGGCATTTTTCTCAAACCATTTCACAAAAGTCTGCCGTGCGTAAGTGGGGAAATCATAATGCTTGTGAATGCCAAGCATCTGATGCCCGAATTCTTTCGATGACTTGAGCGATATTGCTGTGTTTATAGCCGGAGAAAGGCGTGTTGCCCACCGCCCCACCAGATCTGTACTTGCAAGCAGCCGCGCCCTGATGCCGGGTTTATGCGGACTGTGCTGCAGCCGGGCGCGCTGAATAATGTCGCCTATTCTCACATCATGAGGACACGCCACCTCGCAACGCTTGCAGTTCAGACACAACTTCAGCGATTCATCATAGAAATCAGGGTTCTTCAGCCTGTACCTCTCGCCATCCGGCCCCGCCTGTTTGGGTCCCGGGAAAAGAGGATCAACTGCCGACACAGGGCAATAGACGGTGCAGATTGAGCACTTGAGGCATTGCTCAAAGTTGCCGTCGTTGTTCGAGATGAAGAAGTTATGGGTTTTATTAGCCATGATAATAGATTAACGATTTTTTTCTGTTTGGATTATTTCGGTGGCGGCATGGAGTGCCGTGAGCATATCCACGCCTGAGGAATCGGCAAGTTTAATGGGATTGTGTCCGCTCAGGACAGCCCCCACAGCCCACAGATTGGTTATGGTCTTGCCGTCGATGGAAGGATGGAGTCCGAGTGCGGTCTTCACTCCGAATTCCATATAGGGTTGTGACTCGTTGAGATTTTCAGCGGTCCACAATTCCCTATCCAACGGGGCGTCCACATCAAGATTCATTATGGGTTCAATCACGCCACTCTGCGTCGCAATGAGCCCGTTGCCCATAAACGAGCCGGTGGCGAGGATATAATTGTTGGCTTTCAGTTTCTGGTCGGGAAGGTTCGCCGCTGCTACACTCAGTATCTTTCCCGAGGAAATGTTTGCCTCACGCACCGTGCTGCCGAGCATATATGTGCCACCCAGCGAGAGGAAATACTTCCTGAGACGCGACTGCAACCTCACACCGGTAACAGCCGGCGGCAGGGTTGCGATGCAGAAGAGAGGACGGGTCACCATTCGGCGCAGATACTGAACAATACTGTTGTCGGTGATACCCATCACCGCCGGAATGAGAATGGCCTGTTCACGGTTCACGCTTCGGTTTATCTCCACCGACAGCTGGTCCACGGCACTCTGTTCCGAGAGGACACGGGCTATGTTGGTGGCGCGCATCTCGGTCTGGCTCCGCCTCAGATTCTCGAGCATAGGCGTCTTCACTTCCACCACCCTGCACTTCACGCCACACTTCTCAAAAGCGCTTTTCAAGAATGGAGTGGGCATGTCGATATATCCTGCAATGTTCGCGATAAGAACACTTTGGAACGGGAACTGACGCGCCATATTGGCTGTGATATAGTCGCCAAGAGTGAGCCACGCGGGCTTAAGCACCCCTATCGGCGACAACCTGATATGATTCATGGTTTCATAACCCACCACTTCAATTCCGGCATTGGCAAACAGTTTTTTTGCCATCTGCGCATAGGAAGCGAGATTCTCGACCCCTATCTTCTGATAGGGATGCGATGCAGGCAGCGACCGGCACTCATCCAACGGGCAGTCCACCTGTTCCCCTTTGGCATTGTAGCCCAGGAGTTCCATCGAGCCCGACGTGAAGTGGAGCCGGCTTTGTCCGGCAGCAAGAACAGCCACACGCTGCCCTTGTTCCGCCAGTGTGATGCCTGCCGTGAGACCGCTGAGACCGCCTCCTATTATGATGGTACTGAACTTCATTGCTTATCGCTGTCGGTTGGTGATGAATAATTTATACGGTCGATTCCGCAGAGCGACTGGTAGGTCATCGCCGAGAGCTGCGCTTCGCTCAGGGCTGAGCCCCATGCAATTGGCCGGATGCCTTTCCACCGTTCGTTAAGGAACATCTTAAGGTCGGAAACATGACGTTCCACGTCGCCATCAGCCTGAGAGAAAAGCGAAGCGGCGCGGCACGCGCACATTTTCCCCTGACAAGTGCCCATTCCAAGCCGTGTGCGCCGGCGGAGCTTTTCCATGGAATCCGCCTTGAGTTCCTTGATGGCGTAATTCACCTCGCCATGGCTCACGTGCTCGCACTCGCAGACGAGAGCCCGCTGCTCGGGCTTGTCCTCGCTTATCATTTCCACCCTTGTGCCATGACGGCCAAGTGCGGCACGATGAGCGAAACTCATGGTGTTTTCCACTTCTTCGTCATCGTCAGGCTCAGCCACAGGCTCCGAGCCGGGAAGCGGCCGGGTTGCAGTGGCGCACACCGCCGTAACGCCGAGCTTGCGGCAAACCAGGTCTGTTGCTTTCTGCGCCATCAGGCGATAGGTCATTATTTTTCCTCCCGTGATGGTGATGAAGCCGTCGAGCCCGTCTCGCTCCTTGTGGTCGAAAAGGACAATTCCGCGGCTTATGTTCCGCCCCGAATCATCTTCGCCCAACGCCACAAGCGGGCGCACACCGGCATAGGCACGCAGGATACGAGTGCGCTCAAGGCTTGGCACAAGCTTCACTCCTTCTTGCAGAAGCAAGTCCACTTCCTGGGCAGTTACACACGTGTTGTCTATTTCTTCTATGGGAACGCGGTTGCTGGTTGTGCCAAGCACGCACACGATGTCGTCGGGGACGAGGATATCGCCATTCGACGGCTTACGGCATCGGTTGATTACCATGTGATTCACGCGGTGCCCGAATATAAGCAACGCGCCACGGGCAGGAAACATGTTAATTGTAACTCCGGCAAGCGACGCAATCTGCTGACACCAAGCTCCTGCGGCATTTACCACAACGGGCGCCAGAAACGTGAATTTTCCATCCTTTGATTCTGCCTCTACTCCAGCCACGGTTCCAGACTCAACGAGGATGCCGGTAACGCGATGGTTGGTGAGAACCGTGGCGCCGTGCATCTGAGCATCGAGAACATTTGCGATAGTTAGCCTGAACGGGTCGATTGCCGCATCGGGAACCCTGACGGCTCCTATCAGTTTGGGGTTAACTGACGATTCTATGGCAAGCGCCTCGTCGGGAGCCAGTTCCTCGGCACTGATGCCAGCCTTGAGACAAGCCTTGATGAATCGCCTCTGATAGTCGAGGTCATCATCGGGAAGCGAGACGAAGAGGCCGTCGGTTTCTTCCACACAATGGCGGGCAATGCGCCGCAGAATCCGGTTCTCGCGAATACACTCCTTCGCATTTTCGGGGTCGCTCATCACATAGCGCGCGCCGCTGTGCATCAGCCCGTGGTTTCGGCCTGTGGCTCCATGAGTGATATCAAAAGCCTCGAGCAGAACCACACGCAACCCGCGCATGGCACAATCACGCGCCACGCCTGCGCCGGTGATTCCGCCACCGATTACAACAACGTCGTAGTTTTGAATCTTTTTACCCATACCAGCCGGAACTGTGTGAGTACAAATTTACGAAAGATTTAAGAAATTTACTAATTTTGGCGTATCAACTTCACCGCAAGCAATCAAATGCGCATAGTTTTAACAATAATATCTCACTTTTTTTGACTAAACAAAAATAATGTGTATTTTTGTAAATCAAGATTTTAATCCCCAAAATAAAAATTTCACATCATGCGCAACGATAATTATTTCTCACGGGTAATCTCCAATCAGGTGAGGTTCGGCTACGGCTACCGGACCATTGAAAAAGGAAGGCAATATTTCGCCTGGCACGGATACCCCGACCGAAACGACGACTACATCACCAACGTGGAGATAAGCGAGGAGGAGTTCAAGCAGATTGAACGGGAATA
>JAGCVR010000189.1 GCA_017962285.1 Muribaculaceae bacterium
AACAGTTCACCGATGCCCCAAAGTGCCGATGCCCCGAACACTCCCAGGAAAGACGAGAGGTACACATTCTCGATGAAAAGTGCCGCCACACAGCAAGCGATGCCAATAAGCAGATAAAGAATCCAGGGGGCGCGTACACCAGTAATACTCAGTCTTGATGACTATGGGATGCCAAAGACCTATAGTGAGAAAGGTCATGATAGCAATTATAATTCCTGTGAAATACATTTTTGTTATATTTGAATTAGCATTCGCAAATATCAGAAAGTGTGAATTTTACTTCAGAACACAAAGTATTCTTGCATGCTGATGCTGGAACTGTTTTTTTTCGTAACTTTGCTGTCGCAATGACGGCACATTGACAGATATGAACATCAAAGAACGATACACATAATTCAAGCAGTGGCAGCAACAGCCGTTCCACCATAGGAACAATCATCCCGAAACGGTGCGCTGTGCCAACTGCGGAATGGAATACGCCGACAACTTCTGTCCACGGTGCGGACAGAAGGCCGAAATTGGTCGCGTGGGCTGGAAATCAGTCCGGCAAAGCGTCGCCCTGCTATGGGGATTGGACTCACGTTCGCTCGGGTTCTCGCTCGTGCAACTGCTACTCCGCCCGGGACACATGATTAGAGACTACATCAGCGGTCACCGTCAAGTGTCGTTCCCGCCCGTGAAGATGCTTTTCATCATCGCAATAGCATACGGACTCTTGAACAAATGGTTTGGACACCCCATGCCACTTTCGGAGCCAGAGGGGTTCGCGCGGCAGTATCTGACGTGGTTAGACCAATACCCTGGCTGGGGATTTTTGTGTCTTGCATCATTCGTGATATATCCCACATTGCTTGTTTTCCGCCATGCACTCGGCTATGACCGTCACACCCTGCCCGAAGGCTTTTTAATTCAGGTGTTTATGGCAACCATTATCCTGCTGATTTCGTGTTTCTGGATATTTATCAGTTGGATAAATGTGCTTATACCCATATATTTTTTCGTGGCTTGCAAACAATTGTTCGGCTATGGGTGGTGGGGCACGGTGTGGCGTGCCGTGGTTTGTCTCTACGTGGGTTTTGTGCTGTTCAGCCTGTTTATAGGCATTGTTGACTTATTTGTGATAGGGCATTTCGCTCGCCCCACAATCTTTGCAATAAACATATCGGTTTCTGTTGTTCTCCTGATAATCGCTCACTTTGTCAACAGGAAATCTGCGAAAGAAGCCCGTCAGGACTGTTGAGAGCGCCATAAGTCCTATAAGACCTCTTTTTGTCCCTCTACTCCAATGGATGCCAGGGATGTCTGAGCTTAGTTCCGGGTACGTGCGTCAGAGCACCGCGATATTCACGATGTCGATGCCGTGATAGCGGCCAATTATGGTGCCGTTGAACCAAACCAGAATGTTTACGTCGGTATCGCCGTCGGACTTTTTCACCATCTCTATAGAGAGCGCATACCAATCGTCACCATAGCTGATTATCTCCGTTATCCACGACCAGTACAAGCCTTCATCGCCCGAGAGCAGGTGCTGGGGAACTCCGTCAACCCACAAGGTGGCCACTTCGTTGCCTTCGGTATCATTTTCCGATCCGGCGGCATAGATATGGTCTTTCGTACAGGTCACCGAACTGATGGCTGCCACAGGAAGCCCCAGTCCGGATTCATCGTGCACGTCGAAAGTGCGCGGAAGCATCTGCAGCTGCTTGTCGATCCAGAGGCAGGGTTCATCGCCCACGCGGCCGCCTATCACAGTGCGGGTCGCATTCCACGCAAAAATGGTGAATGCCCCGGCGTTCACGCCCTCCGGCTTGGGAAGGATTTCCTTGGCATAATGGCCCTTGTGCTCATAGTACAGCACAGCATCGTTGAATTCGCCGTCCTCGAGATGGTAATCAGTTCCCACCACGTAACATTTTCCCTCGCTCACCGACATACATTTGCTTGGAGCGGTGAAATCCTCGCAGTCTTCAAGTGGGAAAATACCGCTGTTTTTCAAAATGTTGGGATAGTCGAGCATGTAGATATAGTAATCCCATTTGCCAATGCCCTGCGTCTCATGCTCCACGTCCTCGATAAAATCTACGTGAAGCGTGTTCCATTTGCCGTTTTTCCAATATCCCACGCGGTCCTTGGTGCATTTGCCCGACACGAAATAATCGTCGCCGTCGCTGATAATCTCACTGGCATATTCGCAGTTTGGAAGCTCCATGATTTTTTCGCCAGCCTGATTGTAGATATGACCCTCGCCCGTGAGCAGCAATACGGTGCGCTCTTCGGCGGGTTTGATGGTTGGGTCTGGCTCGTCGTTACACGAAGACAACGACAGCAAGACGCAAATAGCTGGCAGGATATAACTTTTGAATGTTTGCATTTTATCTTATTTTTAAAAAGGTTCTTTCTCATTTCAAGGAAAAAATCTATTGTTGAAATTTAACTTTTAGATTTTTTCATTATCAAATTACAAAGATAACGTGTTTTTTTCAAAAACCGCTTTTTCTTGCCAAAAAACTATTTTTTTATCACGACGAAGGAACTTTAACTTATATGAAATAATTTATATCTTTGCCACATTAATCACTTAAATGATTTGCCACATGAAACGATTAATCATATTCATATCTGGCCTACTCCTCTTGACTGGCCTGGTTTATGGACAGGAACGCATAGTCTGCGATGAGACTTGCGACATAGGTGCCGAGACCAAATCGGCGGCCACAAAGGGCGACGCCGGATTTGCAGTAGTATCTCCGGTTGGGCGCGGCACTGTGGAACCCATCGACCAGGCGCCACGCCTGAACACTCTTTCGGGAAAGACAATTGCCGTAGTTGGTGTAAGTTTCATGAGCCGCGTGACACACCCTGAAATCAAGCGTCTCATCGAGAAGAACTATCCCGATGCCCATGTATTGCTGCTTGACGAGGTGGGGACGGCGGGACCGTATCCTGCACCGGGAATCACCCGACGAGCACAGGAAGAGTTCCAGAAACGACTGCGAGACCTCCATGTGGATGCCGTCATTTCGGGCAACGGCGGTTGCGGACTTTGCACCCCAAAAGAAACTGGCTCTTGCATCGCTGCCGAGTATATGGGAATTCCATCTGTTATCATCACCGCTCCAAGTTTCACGACACAAGCACGATACACCGCGCTCAACAACGGCGTGCCTGTGCTCCGCATCGCTGAATATCCAAGCGCTTTCGCTCTGGATGACGAAGCCACACTCATCAGGAACACACGCGAAATTCTTTGGCCACAGATTGTGGATGCACTCACAAAGCCAATCTCCGCTGAGGAGCGCAATCAAGGACTTGCAGCCAATCATGGCGACCTGCGTGACGACGTTTTCTTCGGCACAATTGACGAAGTGAACGACTACTTCAAGGAAATGAACTGGAGCGACGGCCTACCCATTGTTCCGCCCACTTTCGAGAAGGTGAACGATATGATGCGGTTCTCTTCCTACCGATGGAACGAGACTGTGGCGACTCTTCCCATCGCCCACCGCAACACCACCGCCTGGCATGTGGCGGTGAACGGTGTGATGGCTGGATGCAAACCCGAATACATGCCAATCCTGATTGCCTTGACAAAGGCTCTCGGCGGTCCCGAATTCCGCCGCACTCTCGCAAGCACACACGCGTGGATCCCCTTCTGCTGGATTAATGGTCCAATAGCACGTCAGCTGGGCATAGACTGCGGGCAGGGTGAGATCAACGAAGCCGCCAACATGGCAATAGGACGCTTCATGAACCTTGCGCTGATGAACCTGTGCGGCTACTATGTGAAACAAGACCGCATGGGTACTTTCGGGTATCCCATGTCTTGGTGCATGGCTGAGGATGAAACTGCATATAAGCGTGTAGGTTGGCAACCATACCATGTGCGTGAAGGTTACAACATCAACGACAACACCGTCACGGCTGCTTCAACGCTGCTTTGGGGGAACAACATGGCGCCATCTACAACCGATGCCGAGAAAATCATGCAACTCCTCGCATGGGACATCAGCGAGCGGTGCCAGTTCGCACTTGGCAGCGGAAGGCAGTTCACGTTCCGAACCATCCTGATGACCGAGCCGGTTGCCAAGACCCTCGCCACTGTCTATCGCTCAACTTCCGATTTGGAACAAAAACTTATCAATGCCTCACGACGACCGCTCAAAGAACGTGTATTCGCCAATTACTATGCCAACCCTGGCGGTGCAAAGGATGGCGGCGAACACAACATTCGTCAATACACAGGTCATCTCCGCCGCACAGAAGACGCTAAAGACACCCGTACGCCACAGTGGTACGACACCCCCGAAGCATACATCGAAACAATTCCCACCATGCAGCAGGGTATGACACAGTTTCTCATTACGGGCGATAACTCACGCAACAAGTTGCAGACCATGCCAGGCGGAGGATACTCCACAATAAAAATAGAACTACCAGCCAACTGGAACACTCTGATGGGCGAACTTGGATACAAACCACTCTCCCATTTCCATCTGAACCCATAATTCACTCGCACAATTCTAACATACAAACCATTTTTACTCTCAAAAAAAATCGATAATTCGATAATTCGACTATTCGATAATTCATAACATATTAAAACAATAATTTTTATCACAATGAAAAAGGTATTTTTAAGCATGGTTATCGCAGCTGCGGCTGCATTCTCACTCTCCGCACAGGACGCCAACACCGACCAGAACATGGTTCCTATCGGAGAGCAGACTGAACTGGCTTGCGACAAGTATGTCATCACGGTTCCCGAAGGTTTCAAGGCCACGAGCCGTGTAGTTAACAATTCATGCAACATGGCACAGGATGAGGAACCACACATTACCGCAGCGGCTTATTGCAGTTGGCGCGACGCCGCAGCTTTCAAAGCCGACCTGGAGAACGACGGCTACGAAGCCATCGACGACATCACAGTGGGCGACATTACTTTCCAAGCCTACTATTGGTTGGATGAGAAAGACAGAAACTGCCAGCATGTGAGAGTAGCAACTCCGAAAGGCGACGGCACTATAGCCATTCACTTCTTCACCGGCTTCAACCAAATGGAGTTGGATGAGACCAGAGAGGCGCTGATGAATGCCGTGCAGACCGTACTCGAAAACACAACCATCAAGTAATTTCCATTACACAAGCATAGAACAACCGCCCGAAAATCACGTGATTCCCGGGCGGTTGTTCTATGCTTACCACATTGGATGTCTCTTTACGTTTGGCTAAGATCCTTGAACTGTGATTTGATATCCTTGACGCGCTCCAACAGATTCCAAATGCCGTCCTCACTAAGCACTCCCCGCTTCAGACCGTCGGGCAGCAAACCCGCCTCATCGGCGGCCAGGTCCTGTTTCCGCTCCTCGCTTCCAAGGTATTGCTCCAGCGCTTTCAGGTCCTCTTGAATCGTACCGAATTGCAGCAATGCCTGCTCCATGTCAGCCGCAACTGCCACGCCGCGGTTCAGCCGCGCTTCCATCGCCTTGATGCGCTCTGTCTGGACTGATATTCCCGACATAGACGAATCAGCTTGCGCCACAGGTCCACTATGTTTCTTTCTCATTAGAACGAAATACGTTTTCTGCGTTCTGTGCTTAAATCCCACTCGGGCGCTACATGTTCAAGGCGCATTTCACAAGTACCGGCAGTGGAATGTAACCTTCGTAAGTGAGAATAATGTCGCTCGAGTACGTGGAATTCCCGCGATAGACGTGGTTGTTCGTCACAGTCATAATGCAATCGGAGGAATATGTGGAATTGCCCCAATAGATTTTATCGCCTGAGAATGTCCATATCACATCCGCTGAATACGTGGAGTTGCCGCGGTACATCTTTCCGTTATAGTAACAATTGATGATATCGGCTGAATAGGTAGAGTTGCGCCGATATATCTTGTTGTCGCTGAAAGTGAATACCACATCGGCGGAATAGGTGGAGTTTCCCCAGTACACCTTTCCGTCCTGGTATGTGTATTCACAATCGGACGAATACGTGGAATTGCCACGGAAAATCTTCGATGCGTCGGCGGTAAGCGCCATCACCGCCAACACAATGAACAATATGCTTTTTTTCATTCCTGAAATCATATCACGCTGAAAATCGGTCAAACATTTTGCCCTCTGGTCGCACTCAGCCCTCGGCTGAGTTGAGGAATAACTTCAACACGTCGCACTTACTGATGAACGGCGCCACATTCCCCCGCAGCTCGTAGTAGTAGTTGGCAAGTTCAAACATGGCCTGGAACATATAGCCATCATTGTTGAACACTATGTAGGGCTTGTAGTTGGCATCGTACTCCGTCCTGTACAACGGCTCTCCGTAAGGGATAAATGCCGCCGCATAGTAGCACTTCTGCTTCAACAGCGGGTCGGTGGCAATCTGTTTCGCCCTCTTCAGGAGTTCCACCGTGGCTGTCACAAGGTCTTTCTCTCCCACATACTCAATCGAGTCATAGGCACTGTGGAAATAACGGGTCAGATACCAGCAGTCGCCCTGATAGCTCGCCTGATAGTAAAGCGTGGCAAGGCGGTAGAGGTTCTCGGCAGTGCCGTTGCTGTTCACCGCCTCTTCTGCTTTGAGCACGTCGCGGCAGTACTGCAGTTTCTGGTTGTAGGTAACCGGAATGTTTTCACCCATCATGATATCCTCCCAGTCGCGGTCCACTACCTGACGCCGCATCCAGCGCTCCACGTCGTAGCTCCTTCGTGCCATATAACGGCTGATGCCCTGCTCGTTGATTAAGCTCAGAGGCACTTTCTCCAGATAAGGAATCGCCTTGGCGTAGGCTCCCTCGCGCAGATACTTGGTTCCCACAAGGTCGTTGAAGTGGTCCCGATCCAGCGGAGTGCCTCTTGATACAAGCCATTTCTCAAGTTTGTTATCGCCACCGCTCTTCACGAAGCGGTCGTAATCTATCAGTTGGTCGGCAGTGAGTTTGGTAATCAGACTGCCAAGGTCGCTGAAATATCCCGGATACTCGTCGCTCTCAAGGTTGCTCATCATCACGCTGAGCGAGGTGGCAAGGTTCGTGGCGCCCATTTTCTGATAATGCGGCACCAGGTTTTCGTAAACCAGATTTGTCATTACCGAGAAATAATGGTTCTCGGCATTGGTGTCGTCACCGAGTCCGTGCTCTTCATCCTTGGCCTGCGCCGCCAGCCACTGGAGTTCGGTGCAGAGGTAATCCTGATATTTCTTCGACATGTCCGCATAGGTGGTGCTTGCCACAAGGCGGCACAACCGAGCGTTGTCGGTCATCCGTTTGGTCCCTTTCATCTTCATCGCCTTGTCGAGCATCTTCAGGGCATCGTCGGTGTTGCCCATGTAATGCATTAGCAAGCCGGCGGCCGCCAGCCACATAGCGGGGCTGTTCGTCTTGTTGTTCTTCACCACGTCAAGCGCGAAATCCACAAACTTCTGCGCCTCCACGCGGTTGCTTTTCAATTCTGACGACATATCGCCATATCCCATCTCTGTATAAAGCTTTAGGCTTGCGAGGGTCGAGCCAAGGTTGTTCACATAGTCCTGCACAAGATACACCAGCGTGGGTGAATTGTTGTCCTTGTCGAATTCCTGCTTCACTCCCATCAGCGAGAAACGCTGATTATAAACGAGCCACTGAATCGAGTGCATGTCGCCCATGTCGGCATACTCGGCAATGGCTTCGCGGCGCTGCCCGAGCGACAGGAGCGACCACGCATAGAGCCCGCGCATCATGTCTTTGTAAACGGTCTCGGGCAACGCCGAACCGGTCTTGGTCCAGTAGTCCACCACGCCGCGGGCATCGCCCAGATGCACCATCGCCCTCACCTGAAGCAGAGCATACTGGTCGCGCAGGCGTGTTCCGCTATAGGTGCGGGCAGCGGTTGCTATTTCCTGCATCCTCGCCTTGCGGTTGCCAAGTTCGTCACGCGTGGGGTAATTCCATGTATCGTTGCCGGTACCGGAAACTATGTTCAGATAAGTTATCAGATGGCGCAGATATGCGAGCATCTCGCTGTCGCCGCGCATACGTGCCGTGGCAAGCACGGCGTTGTCGCTGGTGGCGAGTTCGTTCTCCGTGATGCTCGACAATGCATCCACTGTCCATGACGAGGCACGGCCGTCGGTGTACTTCTCCCAGAAATCGTACATCGGCTTGAGTCGCGCGTCAGGATTGAGCTGCTTACTGTCGTAAACGCTGAACACGTCGTAGGTGGGTCTTATCCACGGACCGCAGGCCTGGCTCAGCAGCCACGCCACAGCCATAACGCTAAGGATTGAAAATCTTTTCATAGAAGTCAGTATTATAAAGTTTCATTTGTTCGCTGTTTAAACTGTAAAGAATGGTCTGAACCGACATTTCCGGACGCAGCTCAATAACTTTAGCCTGCGTGCCAAGTATCACATCCTCGCCCGGATGTGCCACGACGATGGTGTCGCCCACGTCGATCCACGACATCGCGCTCAGGTCGCTGTTGTACTCCGGAGCGTCGTGTCGCCGCACCACCACATAGCGGTCGGGTGCCACACGGCGGTAGCGCGTGGTGTCGTCCAGCATCGCGCTGTAGAGAATTGCCTTGAACTCGCCTCCGGCATAGAGCAGTTTCCACTCAAAGCACGGCCAGGCGGCGCAAAGCGGCAGGTCATAGTCCTTGAGATACTTCAGGTAAGGAGCCACATGCTTCGCGTCAAGGATGGGATTCGTGCCGTCCTTGATGCGCATATCACCGGTGTTGTACATCATCAGCACTCCATAGTCCACCGGTGGAACCGGCATCGACAGCTGATGCAGGCGGATTGTGGCCGACAGCGTCCATCCCATCCGCTCCGTGCGCCGACGGATGTCAGCCAGCAAGGCATAGAACGTTTTCATCGACTTCACCGTCCAGTCGCAGTCAATCTGCAGCTCATGCGCCTCCACACCATGAGTCTCGCACATCTGCGCCACACGGCTCACCAAATTCTCTGCAAGCGATGATGTGTCGGCGCTGAGGCAGTTCTCCATTATGAAAACAGTGGGAACCACGGCGATGCCTCCGGGCACGGTGTCAAGCCCCGTGATTGTGGCGTTCGGCATGGGTTTCCCGCCACGAAGCACCACGTCGAACATCCGCACATACATCTTTTTCACGCCATAAGTCGACAGGAAGTCACGCTCCGCGCTGTCCAGACTCAACGAAGTGCGCCAGAAATACACAGCCGCACGCTCAGCGCCGGGCACCGCTTCGTGCCCACGCCTGCACCCTGCCAGCGAAACCATCACAAGCAGGACCACGAGTATGTATCGCGCATTCTTCACCTCAAAACAATCTCTATCACAAAAATAGGAAAAAGAAAATACTTACCAAAAACTTTTCCCAATATTTTATTAATCGTCCATTTTTCGCCTCCATTATTTTTGTATTCCACTGCATCTGCACTAACTTTGCATTCACAACAGCAAAAACTTTTACTATTTATGAAATTTTCATTCCGATTCCCCACATTAGTCTCCGCCTTTCTCTGGTGCGCCCTCACTCTTTGCGCACAAAGCGAAACCGCACAGCCCTATTTCACCGTTGACCAGCTGCCCGACCTCATCAAGTGCCTGCCCGCACCGCCGGCTTTCGACAGCCCCGAGTTTGCCTACGACATGATGCGCTACGCCTGGGGAAAACAGCAGCGACTCGACTCCGTGCGCGCCGAAACGGCAAAACGCGATGCCGTGTGGTCCTACGAAGCTCTGCTCGCTGAATTCGACTCTCCATTCGGACTACATATTTCACGGGAGAACACGCCTGAAATATGGCGGCTCATGGAGACAAGCCTCGTCACCACCGATGCCATGAGAGTGGCACCAAAGGCCTATTATCACCGCCAGCGACCCTTCGAACGCTTCGACGACAAGATGCTCACCGGCGAGGAAGACGACCTTCGTGGCGAAGGCTCATATCCTTCGGGACACACCATGCGCGGATGGACCGCCGCACTGCTGCTCGCTGAGATCAACCCTGCCGGCGCCAACGAAATCTTTGCCCGTGGATGGATCTACGGCGAGAGCCGCGTCATTGCCGGAGCACACTGGCAGAGCGACGTGGACGCAAGCCGGGTGGCGGCAAGCATCGCCTATGCCGCGCTGCACAACAGCCCCGACTTCCGCGCACAAATGCTCCGCGCACAGGAAGAATACCGCACATTGACCCACTAACATCCCTCTCCCATGAGACGTAAAGTCCTGATTTCAACCGCTGTAGTCGCCATTCTCGCCGTTATCGGCATCATGGCGTGGCACAATCTCTCGGCTGACACAAAAGCCGACCCGATGCCTGCCGCCCCCGACTATGCCGACTCATCCATGTGGTACGTCAGCCGGCACGACTCCACCGGCACCGCGGCCGACATCTTCTACGTCTGCTCCACCGAGACAGCCGACTGGACCGACAGCGTTTCAGGAAAAACCATGCACTTCGCCGATGTCACGCGCACCGACCACCGCACCGCACTCTTTGGCGAAATGCTCGGTGTGGACACGCTATTTGCCGCCGCAGGATGCGACTTCTACGCTCCCTACTACCGTCAGGCCACCATGGAAGGACTTCTCGCCGACACCACGCAGTTCTTGCCACGAAGCCTTAAAGCCACCGACGACGTAAAGCGCGCTTGGCACCACTTCTGCGAGCATCGCCGGCAGGACCGCCCGTTCATCCTCATGGGCTACTCACAGGGAGCTTTTGCCGTGGTGGAACTCCTTAAATCCATGCCGCCCGAAGAATACCGCAACATGGTTGCCGCCTACGTGATAGGCTACAAAATCACCCGTTCCGACCTCTCCCACCCCGCCATCAAGCCTGCCACCGGAGCCACCGATGCCGGAGTAACCGTCTGCTTCAACAGCGTGGCGTCGCCACAGAGCGAAATCCCCATTATCAGTGCCGGGACAGCAGTAGGCATCAACCCCGTGAACTGGCGCACCGACGCCACGCCGGCACCATTCACCGCCGCGCTCATCACCACCAACACCCTCACTGCCACACTCGACACCGCGCGCCACCTCGTAATCGTAAGCGGTTATGACGGACCATGCCCCCAGATACCGTTCGCCGGAATCCCCGGCAACTACCACTGCCTCGAAATACCATTCTACGCCACCACCCTCGCCCAAAACATCACCACCCGCCTCCACACCCACCACACCACCCCTTAGCCATTAGCCCTCAGATTAAAGACTTAACTGTTACCATTTTGTTATCACTTTTACCCCCAAATACCCCCTTGAAACACCTATTTTGAACGAATTTTGGCCTATTGGTCATTTTTTAGGATGAAATCATGAAAAAACAAGGCATTTTTGTGTTATGTTGCCACAAAAACGCCTTGTTTTCATTTACTTAAATGTTTTGTGATTCAGTTGGGATTCGAACCCAAGACCCACAGCTTAGAAGGCTGTTGCTCTATCCAGCTGAGCTACTGAACCGTTTCGCGGAGGCGGTACTGATGCCTCCGCCATATTTGCGACTGCAAAGTTAGTAATAAAAGTTCAAAGAATAAACCCTAACCCTAAAGTTTTTTATCTGTGTCAGCCAAAAATACGGTGGAGGCTGAACCGTAATCATTAAATCACGGATAATCAGAAATCAGAATTATCAGAGTCATCCGTAGTTTATTTTACTTGATTATGATACGGTTTCTTCCGTAGCCTCGGATGTGGAGTTTTCCGCCTGGCTTTCAGCATCTTCCCCACTCTCAGGATTTCCGTTCTTCTTCCGGAATTTGCCGCCTATGAACCACACCATTCTGTGGGTGCGGTTAATGACAAACAGCACCACCAGTGCCACAAAGAGCGAAGAGAAGACCCATTTCAGTATCCTGTTGGAATCGAAATCGGTGTCGATGTCCTCCAGTTTGTCCGACCGCAACGAGTCCACACTCTCGGGCGCGATGGAGCCGAGAGCACGCTTCCACAGGATTCTGCCGTCGCGGATATAAACCACCGCCGGATTGCCGCGCGCCATCATCTTAATCTCGCTGTCGTCGGCGGTCAGCATGGGATAGGCAGCCATGGAAATGTCGTTCCAGAGCGCGATTTCCTCATCGGTCCCGCTGGTGATGCCATAGGCCGGCGAGCCCTCCTTTTTCGCCATGTCGGCGAGCTGATTGACGACGTAGGTATAGGAAATCGACACGTTCTTCACATCCGGGAAAAGCAGTAGCAGCACATTCGGCGCGTCGGAGCTGAAAACCTCCGACGTCACGTCGTCGCCATTCTCGTCCATCACCGCAATGGGACGCACTCCCTCCTGCGCCACCACATTGGTCTGGTTCACGTTCTTGCGCCGCACATAGGTCCATCCGTCGGCATCGTCGGGCACCTCGTCGATGGCAAATTCCCGCTCCTCGCCGTCTTTCTCGTAGATGAACACGAAATCGCTGTCGCTCACGTGGTTAGAGTTGCCAATGAGCGACACGCCCACCTTATACGGACGGAAATCAATCAGCGGCTGCTTGAAATAGCCCACGTAGGCAATCGCCAACGCCGACATGAGGGTGAAAAATGCTATTATCCAGTGTACGGCGGGCCCCATCACGCACGGCACGCACTTATTATAAATCAGAAGCCATACGAGAGCCGCTGTGATGACCAAATTCTTGCCGAATGTAGCCCAGTTCGAAAGATGCACCGCATCGCCGAAACAGCCGCAGTCGGGGACAAGGTCGGTCACCGCCAGATAGAACGTGAGCGGCAGCATCACCAGCATCATGGCAAGCAGCAGGACCACCGAGCCGCGCCTGAATGCACCGAGCAATACGCACATTCCCAGCACCATCTCCAGCGCCGCCACAGCGAATGCAGCAAACAGCGCAAACCATTCCAACCCCGGGAGCGAAACGGCAGAAAGATATTCCGAAAACTTATAGAACGAGCCCCAGGGATCGATAGCCTTAACGAACCCCGAAAACAAAAATACCGCCCCGACCAAGATTCTCAGGGTCACGACAAGTACCTTATTCCATGTTTCCGTTTTTTCTTTCATTATACCTCGTTCATTTTATGCTAAATATCAATCTCAATTTGAACCATTACTTTAATCTTTTCAAGCGAGTTAGAATGGACGACCCGAAACAAAGATATAATTAATATATAATGCTGCAATACAACTATTTATACGCAAGCCCTTAAAGCATATCTTCAAGACGCCCCATTCACGCACGTTTCCTCAAGCAGAGCATTATTCTGTGCCTTCGTTGTGGCGGATGAGTGCGAAAACCGCATAATTAATCATGTCCTGATAATTGGCGGCGATACCCTCGCTCACCTCGGTCTTGCCGCCATGGTCCTCAATGGACTTGGTGCGCTGCACCTTCGACAGGATGAAATCCACGTAACTGCGCGGACGCATGTCGCGCCATGCCTCACCGTAGTCGGTGTTTTTCGCAATCATCAGAGCCTTGGTCTCGGCGATATAGCTGTCGTAAAGTTCCAGAGCCTGGGCAGCGGTCATGTCCACGGTGTCGGAATGGCCGTATTCCAATTGGATAAGCCCAATGATGCCATAGTTGATGATACCCATATATTCCGAATAGATGTCCTCGTCCACCTTGCTCTCGCCGTTGAGGATGACGGTACGGATGCGCTTGGCGTTGATGAAAATCTGGTCGGTGAGGGTGCTTGGCTGGTTGATGCGCCACGAAGGCCCGTAATCGCCCATTTTTTTAATGAAAAGTTCACGACATGTGCTAATCACTTCATCGTATTGCCGGCTGGTATTGTTCATTTTGAGAAATGTTTTGTAATGATTCTAAGTGCAAAATTAATGATTTATTTTGGAAAGCAGAAGCAAACCGGCAGAAAAACGTGAAGGGGAACGTGCCCTTTGGGAGATTACCCGAGGGCGCGGATTATTCGGAGCACTCGGAGGGCGAGAAAAAGCGACGGCAGACTGCGAGGCAGCTGTCATCGCTCTATAGAAGCCACACCAAAGGGATTTGTTGAAACTCCGAATAAAACAGGATTTGAGTGCATCCGTTTCTTTGTAATCCTCCGGCACTCTCGTGCTTTGTTTCCAAATGAGGCCCGCCATTGAAGCGGATTGCGTTTCTCGGTATTTCAAATAATTTGAAGAGTATCCCAATCTGCTCTGGTGTGGACAATTTTTCAGGAATCTCTCGTGATAGCAAAATTAGCGTTTTTTTTTGACATCCGCAAGAGCGATGCCTTCAAAATCGCTACAGATTTTCAATTTCTGCCACAATTATTGCGAGGAAATCATTCAGCAAGGAGTTTATCATCCCCAGTGGTTGTCCGCTACTGCAGGAGGAACGGCACCGTGGGATCTTCATTCAGGCGGTTCACCATCTGAATAAAGAAGTCCTGGATGATGTATTGCTCGCGATAGTCGTGCATCGACTCAAACCGGCGCTGCAGGTCGCGATAATCATAACGCTCCAGAAGCGAGGACAGTTCCTTATGGTCGATGCAGCGCACCTGACGGCTTTCGAAATCAATCAGATAGAACATCTGTTCTCCTTCCATATCTACTTCCTCAATACCAAACAAAATGTCCAGCAACGAGCCGCCGAATCCTCTGCCGGCAGGGCGCATGAAAGCCGCGAAAGCAATCTTGGAATTGAAATAGAGCGGAACGAAGTCGGAGAAATGTTTACAGTCGCCCTTAAACTGTTTCTTCATCAGTTCCGCATTGACGAACCACACCGAGTCGCCAAGCGCCACAGCCACGGCATTGTGCAGCATCTTCGACTCATTTTTCCTATTCGCTCCCGTTGGCTCAAAGTCGAAATGTGTGGGAGAATCGGCCGAGATGACCGGATTCACCAGAATGGTATCGGGGGCTTCATCGAAAATGCCTTCCCATGTGCAATAGACAAAGAGCGTGTCGGCGACGTTGCCGTTTTGTGCCATGCCCTGCGCACGCAGGGGAAACGCACACAAAGCAATGACGAGGCAGATTGCAGCTGATATGTAATGATTCTTCTTCATGGTGCTGTCAGGTAATAATAGATTAAGAAAAAACGTTCTGCAGGATCTCAACGTCGTAATAGTCTTTCCCTCGCCTTATCCATTTCTCAAGTATTCCGCTCCGCATGAAGCCGTGTTTTTTGAGAAGAGACAGGCTTGCCTCATTGTCGCAACGGATAAGCGCATAAAGTTGGCGAAGGCCAATGTGATTCTGCGCATAATTCAATGCCAACGAGAGGATATGCGAGCCATAGCCGCGGTGGCGGACCAACGGCGCGATGAGAAGTCCCAGTTCCGAACGGTTGTTCATGGGATCGAAACTGCTGAAGTCCACCAGTCCCACCGGTTCACCGGTATCTGCAAGAACCGCCATCATCCGCAGCTGCCGCTGAGAATAGATATCGGTGTTGTAGGCGGCGATGTACTCCGTGAGCATCTGCCGTGAATAAGGGGCGATTATGTCGGAGTCGGCCCAGTGCGATGTGTCGTTTTCCCACCGATAGATAACATCTGCATCGGCAGGTTCAAGTGCACGGAGTGCGATTATTTCATTTGCGATGAGGGTGTTCATGATAGCTTTTTAGGAGAAATTACGATGGAGTTTTCGCTGGAGAAGATGTGGAACCTGACATCGGGGCGCGAATACTGCCGAATCATGTTTACAATCTCGCCATAGCTGTAGGAATCGTTGCACAGCAGCACGTCGGCGTTTTTGTCCGGCGGCAGCTGGGTGTTGAATGATTCAATCCCGAGTGCTGCGGCGGCGCGTTTCGGGTCAGACGACAGAACGGTCCAGTTCCGGACAGCCTGCGCCTTGTTGTTCGCGCCGAAAAACTTTTGCCTCAGGCGGCTCAGTTTCGCCATCGACTTCCGCACCACTACCCCAGCCTTCACTATCGGGTAGGCAAATGTCCTGAAACGAGGGAAATGCTTGCGGTAGAAGATAAGCATTGCACCGTAGAAAATCTCCACGTATCTCATCGATTCTTTTCGGGTGCTTTCACCCTTATAGTGAATGATCGGCACCGGAAGATACCAGTTCTCAAAACCGGCTTTCACAATTCTGTAGGACAAGTCGATGTCCTCACCATACATGAAGAAGTCCTCGTCGAATCCGCTCAGGTTCTTGAGCAGCGAAGTGCGGCAAAACATGTATGCCCCCGCCAGGATATCAACCTTGTGCGCCTCGTTCTCGCTAAGATAGCGCAAATGATATTTTGCGAAAACAGGAGACTTCGGGAACAGCTTCGACAAGCCGAAAATTTTGCAGAAAGCGACCCATGGCGTGGGAAACGCGCGTTTCGATTCCGGCAGAAACACGCCGTTCCCATCGAGCATTTTCACTCCAATGGCCCCGCATCTGTCATGCGCTTCCATCCATTCAACGCATTGCGCGATGGCATCGTGCGTGATGATAGTGTCGGGGTTAAGTATTAGTGTGTAAGTTCCCTGAGCCTGCATAATTGCCTGATTGTTGGCGCGTGAGAACCCAACGTTCTCCGTATTTTCCACGAAGGTCACCACAGAGCCGAAACGTTTCCTGCAGTGAGCGATGGAGTCGTCGCCGGAATTGTTGTCCACGACAATTATCTCGGCACTGATTCCCTGCGTCTCCTCTATTGCTGAAGCCAGCGTCTGCTCAAGGAAGAATTTCACCCTGTAGTTAACAATGACAATACTTAAATCCATATCCGGAATTGGTCTTGCTATATTGTGTGCAAAGTTACACAGAATTTTCGGAATTATGTGTAAATTTGCCATTGGTTTTAATAGAAATGCTTATGACACGCGTGTTTTTAACAATAGCAGCATTTTTTTGCCTCGCAAGCTGCGCCCGCGAGCAGTTTCCCCAGTTTGCCAGAAGCAACAGCTGGCACCTGCAAGGGAATGAAGTGATGAACCGCGCCAACGGGATGAAGATAGATTTCGGTGGCGGGAACACCTTCCCCCTGTCGAACATGAGCGACGGTGACTATGACCTGCATTTCGTGTGTGGCGAAAGTGATTTCAAGAGTTACCCTCCCGTTTGTTCCCGCTACATCATCGACGTGATGCGAAACATTCCGCTTAAGACTGATTCCGTGGAACTAATCCTTGCCGACAGATTCATGGTGCTTTCGCTCAATGCCGACAACCGCTGGCGACCCGACTACACGCGCCTCCCCGACGGTTCGTGGCTGGCTGTGGAAGCCAATCCCGTGACATCGGTCATTCAGCCGCATGATGAATTGTGGCGCAACGTGGTGTTCAGCAATGGCAAGAAACGGATAGTGGTGGTGGACCGCATGGTTTACGGTGGCCATCACTATGCCATTGTGTATGTTATGCAGAGCGAGAAGAAAGGCTTGCCTTTCGCCAATGTGATCCACTACGATGTAACAAACCGCCAAAACATTCAGATGGTGGGGTCTTATATGGACTGGCTGCTGGGCATATCGGAAAAAGCCATTGCCCGGTAAAATATTTCGGAGACCAAATCCCTAATGACCGTATTGGGTTATCCTAATGCCCTGATTGGGATAAACGAACAGAGACAGACTCAATCCTCACGGGATTTTGTCCGTCTCCGTTCGTTCGAGGCAGGCAAGTCAATACGACCTGCCGTGTGCGTTTCTTACGCGTTCTTAGCTTTCTCAACGATAGCCTTGAAAGCATCGGGGTTGTGCATGGCGAGGTCGGCGAGCACCTTGCGGTTAATCTCGATACCAGCCTTGTGGAGCAAGCCCATCAGCTTAGAGTAAGAAAGGTCTTCCTGGCGTGCTTCAGCGTTGATACGCTGAATCCACAGTGCGCGGAAGTTGCGTTTCTTGTTTTTACGATCGCGATAAGCATAAGTGAGACCTTTTTCCCAAGTGTTTTTGGCAACGGTCCACACGTTCTTGCGTGCGCCAAAGTAACCTCTTGTAAGTTTTAGAATCTTTTTACGTTTTGCTCTTGAAGCAACGTGATTTACTGATCTTGGCATTTTTTAAAAAATTGTTTTGAATGCTAGCGGCAAATAGTTTTGGTCTTTTGTGCTAATCACTCCGTTAATAAAAATGATTGAAAATCTCTTAAGATTAAATTAGAAAACCTGCGATTAAAGAAAATCATTTCTTCACGAGCAGTTCGCGAACAGCGTTCACGTTGGCTTTCACCACGATGCTGGTGTGAGTGAGGTTTCTCTTACGCTTTTTGCTTTTCTTAGTCAGGATGTGACTCTTGTAAGCATGCTTTCTTTTAATCTTCCCTGTTCCGGTAAAGGTGAACCTTTTTTTGGCACCGGAATTAGTCTTAACTTTTGGCATTTTGTAAATTTGTTTAAAAAATTATTAATACTGGGGAGCAGGCACTTACCAAGCCTGATGCCCTCTTTCTCTCATTTATTCGGGAGTGTTTCCCTCGGGTTTGGGGTTATCCTTTTTCTTTGCGCTTCCAGGCTTGCGAGGCGAAATCATTATAGTCATCCGCTTACCCTCGAGCACTGGCATCTGGTCCACTTTCCCGTATTCCTCAAGGTCGTTGGCGAATCGGAGCAGCAGCACTTCGCCCTGGTCCTTGAACAGGATGGAACGTCCCTTGAAGAACACATAGCTTTTCACTTTCGCTCCTTCTTTAAGGAAACCTATGGCGTGCTTTAGCTTGAATTCGTAGTCGTGGTCGTCGGTCTGTGGTCCGAAACGGATTTCCTTCACCACCACTTTCGTAGCCTTTGCCTTCTGCTCTTTGAGACGCTTGCGCTGCTGATACTGGAACTTCTGATAGTCCATGACCCTGCACACCGGCGGTGTTGCCATCGGTGCTATTTCAATCAGGTCGAGCCCCTGCTCATCGGCGATGTTCAGAGCCTGGGAGATCGTGTAGATTCCCTCGTCCACATTATCACCCACGAGCCGCACCTCACGGGCGCGAATCTGCTCATTGATTGCGTGCGAGTCTTTTTCTTTCTTGCCACCGCGGGCAAAGCGGTCGTTGTTCTGCTGTTGCTGACCGTTGTTGTTGGGCTTTCTCGGCCCGTTCCAGAATGGTTTTTTCTCCATTAAAAGCAATTAAAGTTTTGTCATTTTCTCAACTTCTTGAGCAATATTGGCTGCAAAGATAGTAATTTTTTCCGAACCTTTATCACCTTCGCCCTGTTTTCTTACAGAAACTTCTTCCTGAGCACTTTCTTTTTCGCCCACGATAAGGAGATAAGGGATGCGTTTGAGCTCATTGTCGCGAATCTTTTTACCTATTTTCTCGTTGCGGTCGTCAACGAATGCGCGCACGTCGTATTCGTCGAGAACTTCCACCACATGCTTCGCGTAATCGTTGAATTTCTCACTGATGGGAAGCACCACCACCTGATCGGGAGCGAGCCAAAGAGGAAGTTTTCCTGCCGTGTGTTCAAGAAGAACCGCCACGAAGCGCTCGAGCGAGCCGAACGGTGCGCGGTGTATCATAACGGGGCGATGCTTCAGGTTGTCGGCTCCAGTATATTCCAGCCCGAAACGCTCAGGCAGGTTGTAGTCCACCTGAATTGTTCCCAATTGCCAGCGACGGCCCAGCGCGTCTTTCACCATGAAATCGAGTTTGGGACCGTAGAAAGCTGCTTCGCCGGTAACCTGCTTGGCTTTCAGACCTTTTTCCTCGCAAGCCTCGATGATAGCACGTTCTGCCTTGTCCCACACTTCGTCGGTTCCCACATATTTCTCCTTGTGATTGGGGTCGCGGAGCGAAATCTGCGCTTCGTAGTCGAAACCGAATCGTGTAAGCACGAAAGAGATGATTTCCATCACTCCCAGGAATTCCTGCTTAAGCTGGTCGGGAGTACAGAAAAGATGGGCATCGTCCTGGGTGAAACTGCGCACACGGGTAAGTCCGTGCAGCTCACCGCTTTGTTCATACCGATACACGGTGCCGAATTCGGCAAAGCGCAGAGGCAGGTCCTTGTAGCTTCGCGGTGCCGTGCGATAGATTTCGCAGTGATGCGGGCAGTTCATGGGCTTGAGGAAGTATTCCTCGCCCTCTTCGGGGGTGTGGATTGGCTGGAACGAGTCCTTGCCGTATTTTGCGTAGTGTCCCGAAGTCACATAAAGCATCTTGTTGCCGATGTGCGGCGTAATCACCTGCTGGTAACCATACTTCCGCTGAATTTTGGTGAGCATGTCTTGCAGGCGGTTGCGCAGAGCGGCACCTTTAGGTAGCCAGAGAGGCAGACCGGGTCCCACGTTCTGCGAGAACGCAAACAGTTCCATTTCCTTTCCGAGTTTGCGGTGGTCGCGTTTCTTTGCTTCCTCGAGCAGAGTGAGATACTCCGTCAGCATCGATTTCTTGGGGAACGATATTCCATAGACGCGAACCAGCTGCTTGCGAGTTTCGTCGCCACGCCAGTAAGCGCCTGCTATTGAGAGCACTTTCACGGCTTTGATGGGTTCTGTGGTGGGGATGTGCGGGCCACGGCACAAATCGGTGAAGTTGCCCTGGGTATAGGTTGTGATGTGTCCATCCTCAAGCTCGGAGATAAGCTCGCACTTGAGTGCCTGCCCTTTGTCACCGAAGAATTTCAAAGCATCGTCCTTGCTGATATCACGGCGCACGACGGCTTCCTTGCGTGCCACAAGTTCAGCCATTTTCTTCTCGATTTTCTCAAAATCGGCACTTGTGATAACGTTCTCGCCCGGGTCGATATCGTAATAGAATCCATTTTCAATGGCGGGACCTATACCGAACTGGATGCCGTCGTAAAGTTCTTGAAGTGCCTCGGCGAGGAGGTGTGCCGAAGTGTGCCAGAAAGCGTGTTTGCCTTCGGGGTCGTCCCACTTGAAGAAACGAATCTCACCGTCTCTGTCGATGGGGCGGCTGATGTCCCATTCCTCACCATCCAAGGTGGCAGCAAGAATCACTCTCGCAAGCCCTTCGCTAATACTCTGTGCTACTTGAGAAGGAGTGATGCCCTCCTCGTATTGCCTCACGTTCCCATCGGGAAATTTTATGTTTATCATAATTCCTTATAAATATTAATGCTACTCAATTAGCTGGTCGTTTTTAATTAACTTGCAAATTTACTAAAAATTATCAAAAATAATGTCTCTTGAAGCGATTTTATTTTCACTGTACGTTTTTTTGTTGAAATAAAGCAAAATAGAGACATTAATGCTGCTTATGTGAAAAAAAATGCTTAATTTTGCAAGTTAGAAGAAATTTTAATTACTACAATGAGAAAGAATATTGTTGCAGGCAACTGGAAAATGAACACCACCGTTGCTGAAGGTGTGCAATTGGCACGCGAAGTGGAAAGTGCGGTAAAAGCCGCAGGCGAATTGAAGTGTGAGGTTATTGTGGGCGTTCCGTTCACACACCTGACTTCGGTAAAACAAGAGATTAACATTGTGAAACTTTCGGCAGAGAACTGCGCCGACCACAAAAGTGGCGCATACACCGGAGAAGTGAGCGCCGCCATGGTGGCATCCACAGGAGCAGAATATGTGATTCTGGGACACTCCGAGCGCCGCGGTTATTACAACGAGACCATTGAAGTGCTCAAGGAGAAAGTGGATCTGGCACTTGCCAATGGCCTGAAAGTGATTTTCTGCTGCGGGGAAAGCCTCGACGAGCGTAAAAACGGAGTTCACTTCGACGTGATAAAGAAAGAGATTGAGGGTTCCCTCTTCCACCTCGGTGCTGAGGCGTTCGCGAAAATCGTTATTGCCTATGAGCCTATTTGGGCTATAGGTACGGGCGAGACCGCCACAGCCGAACAGGCACAGGAAATCCATGCCTTTATCCGCGGCTTGCTTGCCGAGAAATACGGCAACCAACTGGCACAGGACACCACCATACTTTATGGCGGCAGCTGCAAACCGAGCAATGCGGCAGAACTTTTCGCCAAGCCAGACATCGACGGCGGACTTATCGGCGGCGCTTCGCTGAAAGCCGCTGACTTCATGGGTATTGTTACTGCCTTTTAAGACAATAGACGAAGACAACATCTTAATAATTTAATGCGATAGAAGTGATGAACAGGTTTGGTTGTGGCAAACGGTGGCTGACGGCAATGGCGTTTCTGTGCCTTGTGTGCATGATTGTTCAAGGGCGCGACATCGCCACGCATCTCAACAATAATTCGGCGGGTCAGGTAAACGTTACCGCTCCGGCCGGTCTGGCGACCCGTGAGGTGAACAAGGCGAAAGACGACAGCAAGAACGTTGAGAATCAGTCGGAAATCGATGACTCCAAGGACAAAGACAAGGACAACGAGACCGAGACAACCGAGAAAAAAGACCTGAACAACCAGCACCGAAGCAACTCATTCATTGCAAACCGGTCGGTGGGATTCCGTGTACAGGCCTTTTCCGACAACAACTATCGCAATGCAAAGCAGAATGCGCAAGCCAGAGCTCGCATAATTGCAGCCAAATTCCCCAACTACCGCACCTACCTCACCTACAAGGCGCCAACGTGGCGGCTCCGCGTGGGGGATTTCCGCAGCAAGGAAGATGCACAGCGGGCATTGACGGCTTTGCGAAACGCATTCCCGTCGTATGCTGGAGAATTCTCTATCGTGCGCGACAAAATTAATGTTTGGGGATATGGCAAATAAAACATCCGACCGCTACAGCGAACAGAACATCAACGCTATTGCCGGACATTTCAGGGCAATAATGGAACTTATAGGAGAAGACCCGGAGCGCGAGGGGTTGTTAAAGACCCCTCAGCGCGCCGCCCGGGCACTGCTCTATAACACTTACGGCTACGAGCAGAATGCCGAAGAGACATTGAACTCCGCCATTTTTGAGCACCCTGGCTCGGAAATAGTGATTGTGAAGGACATGGAGTTCTATTCGCTGTGTGAGCATCACATGCTGCCGTTCTTCGGAACCGTCTCCGTTGGCTATATCCCCGACGGCAAGATTGTGGGACTGAGCAAAATAGCCCGCATAGTAAACACCTACGCACGCCGGCTTCAGGTACAGGAACGTCTCACGAGCCAGATTTGCGACTTGTTGAGCCGCGAATTATCGTCGAAAGGAGTGATTGTTCACTGCCAGGCCCAGCATCTATGCATGAAGATGCGCGGTGTGGAGAAACAGAACGCTTCAACAGTTACGCTTCAGTACAGCGGCGCATTCAGCGACATCAACCTCCGCAACGAGTTTCTCCAGATGCTCTGAGTGTCGCATCCCAAACCGGCCTTCTGACTGGAGAAGGATTTACCTCATTCGTTTCAGGACATTATAGCTTGGCAGGATGCCCAGCTCTCCGGCTTTGCTCAGGTCAGCAATGCCTAACTCCTTGTTCCCAAGCTGCATATAGGTCAAGCCACGGTTATAGTAGGCTTCACCCAGGTCGGGCTTGAGTTCTATTGCCGAAGAGAAACACGCCACGGCACTGGTGAGGTTTCCCATCAGAATGAACGTGTTACCCTTATTGAAATAGGCATAAACGTTTTTCGGAGACAGGGCAATGACCTGGTCGAAATCGGATATAACCTCTTTCAGCTGCATGACATCATCAGCCCCACGCAAAGGTTCACTATTCTTGTCTTCGGATGATGTTTCGGCAAGTGATTTGTTTTTCTGCATCTGCCACTGGGTGAGACGTGCCGTTGCACGCAGGAAATAAGCGAGGGTGAATTTCGGGCTCAGTGCTATGGCCCTTGTAGCGTCATCGATAGCGAGATCAACGTTTTTCACGAGCATGTAATCCATGGCGCGCCCAAGATAATCCACCGAGCGGGGTTCGCTTGTGGCGAGCAGTCCGTTGTAGTATTCAATGCTCGAGAAATGCTCCTTTATCGCGCTTTCGGCAAGCTTTGTCTCTCCGGCTACAATTACCATGGGATGAGTGAGAAGATGGGAGTCGTTGATATCGGCTACTTCACGCATGTAGTGCGTCTTTCCGTTAAGAGTATTGTCGTGCGAATAATACGTTAAAGTGAAAATGGGAGCCGGATCAATTTCCATGTTGGTGTTCTGGACATGACCGCGTGTGTGGTTCTTATATTCCGGCTTGATATTGGCATCGGTCTCAACGGTGAGCAGGTCGTTGAATTTGGTTATCACCTCTGATTCTGTCTCAGTGATTTCACCGGCAAGCAGGCGCTGCTCCTTTTCTATCGCCTTTTCACGCTCGATAACCGAGGGGTCGAAGTCGGAAACGTGTGTTTTCTTGCTTTTGAAAATTGCGAGAGCCTTATTGTAGTCGTTCTCGCACCCTTTTCTGTCGCCCATTTTCCGCTTAATCTCAGCACGGGCGATATATCCCGCCTCAAACTCGGGATATTCACGAGCACCGCGTCAATGTCGGCAAGA
>JAGCVR010000190.1 GCA_017962285.1 Muribaculaceae bacterium
ATTAAAAGATTGTTTTCCGGCAAAATCTTATCAATCTGCAAGTTTTGCACAGTAACACGGTCACTGCCCATGTGGCCAGCCATACGCATACCCTTGAACACTTTGGCTGGATATGAACATGCACCGATAGAACCTGGAGCACGATAGCGGTCGTCCTGACCATGAGTCTTCTGACCAACGCCGCCAAAGCCATGACGCTTAACCACGCCCTGGAAGCCTTTTCCTTTCGATACTCCGATTACATCAACAAATGATTCGCCTTCAAAGAAATCTACTGTGATTGTCTCTCCGGCTTTGTGCTCGCCTTCAAATCCTTTGAACTCGGCCAAGTGGCGCTGCGGAGCAACTCCGGCTTTCTTGAAATGACCGGCTTCGGGCTTCGTGGTGTGCTTGTCTTTCTTCTCTTCGAAACCAAGCTGAAGCGCCTCGTAACCGTCTTTTTCAAGAGTCTTAACCTGAGTAACTACACAAGGACCTACTTCGATAACAGTGCACGGCACGTTCTTGCCGTCGGCACTGAACACGGATGTCATTCCGATTTTCTTTCCTAATAATCCTGGCATTTCTCTAAATTTTTAATTAAACTTTTTCGTTTCTTAGTAAATCTCATTACTACACTTTGATTTCAACTTCCACGCCACTCGGGAGCTCCAGTTTCATAAGAGCGTCCACAGTCTTTGCGGTTGAGCTGTAGATGTCAATTAATCGCTTGTACGACGACAATTGGAATTGCTCACGCGACTTCTTGTTCACGAAAGTCGAACGGTTCACCGTGAAAATACGCTTGTGCGTTGGCAATGGTATGGGACCACTCACCGCTGCTCCGGTAGTCTTCACAGTTCTCACAATCTTCTCTGCCGATTTGTCGACAAGATTGTGGTCATAAGACTTTAACTTAATTCTAATTTTTTGACTCATATTATTAATTATAAATTTATTTTATTTCAATAAATCAATTCTTCCAAACATCTCACCAAGCACCTTTTCTGCTACCGGGCGGCTCACTTCGGCATAGTGGGAGAATGACATGGTGCTCGTAGCACGTCCCGACGTGATGTTGCGCAACGCCGTCACATATCCGAACATCTCGGCAAGCGGAGCAAGTGCCTTCACTATGCGGGCACCGCTTCTGCTGCTTTCCATGCCTTCTACCTGACCACGGCGCTTGTTAAGGTCGCCTATCACGTCTCCCATATTCTCTTCGGGTGTCACCACCTCCACTCGCATTATCGGCTCAAGCAGAACAGGACTTGCCTGGGCGCAGGCCTTGCGGAAAGCAAGCATTGCACATATCTCGAACGACAGCTGGTCGGAATCCACCGGATGATACGAACCGTCGAGCAAGGTCACTTTCAGGTGCTCAACCGGATTGCCGGCAAGGACGCCGTTACGCATTGCGTTCTGGAATCCTTTCTGCACCGATGGGATGAATTCCTTGGGAATATTCCCGCCTTTTACCTCATCCACAAACTGCAGGCTTCCTTCGAAGTCGTCATCCCCAGGTTCCACGCGGCATACGATATCGGCAAACTTGCCCTTGCCGCCTGTCTGCTTCTTGAACACTTCGTGAACTTCAACAGCACTGGTGATAGCTTCCTTGTAAGTAACCTGAGGACGACCCTGGTTGCACTCAACCTTAAATTCACGGCGCAGACGGTCGAGAATAATGTCAAGGTGCAACTCGCCCATGCCGCGGATTATGGTCTGACCCGTCTCCTCATTGACTTCAACCTGGAATGTGGGGTCCTCCTCAGCAAGTTTGAGCAGACCTGCATCCAGACGTTCCAAGTCGCCTTGAGTCTTCGGTTCCACGGCAATCCCAATCACGGGCTCGGGGAAATCCATTGCCTCGAGCTCAATCGGGTGATTCTCATCACACAATGTGTCTCCGGTACGGATGTCCTTAAAGCCCACGGCTGCACCTATGTCGCCACACCCTATCACTTCCATAGGGTTCTGGTGATTAGAGTGCATCTGGAACAAGCGCGAGATTCGCTCCTTGCGCCCGGTGCGGCTGTTGAGCACATAGCTTCCCGACTCCATCTTCCCTGAATACACGCGGAAGAACACCAGACGACCCACAAACGGGTCGGTGGCAATCTTGAATGCCAGGGCACACAATGGCTCAGTTTCCTTCGGATGACGCACTTCCTCCTTGTCTCCGTTATGTCCGGTAACCTCCTTTGCATCGGAGGGACTGGGCAGATAGGCGCACACGGCATCGAGCAGAGGTTGAACACCTTTGTTCTTGAACGAACTGCCGCAAAGCATCGGAACCACTTCCATCTTCAAGGTTGCCGAGCGCAGTGCCCTGCGGATTTCGGCCACCTCGATGGTTTCGGGCGATTCAAAGTACTTCTCCATCAGTTCATCGTCGAACGAAGATATATTCTCAAGCATCTTGTCGCGATATTCCTTGCACTCGTCGATCATGTCAGCTGGGATATCCTCCTCGGAATATTCAGCTCCCATGGTCTCATCGTGCCAGTAAAGCGCCTTCATCGTAATCAAGTCAACCACTCCCCTGAAATCCTCTTCCGCACCTATTGGCAACTGGACGGGACAAGGGTTGGCTCCGAGCATCTCACGGATCTGACGGGCCACCTCAAGGAAGTTCGACCCTTTGCGGTCCATCTTGTTCACGTATGCGATGCGGGGCACATTGTACTTGTCGGCCTGACGCCAAACGGTTTCACTCTGAGGCTCCACGCCGCCCACTGCGCAGAAAGTTGCAATGGCGCCATCGAGTACCCTGAGCGAACGTTCAACTTCCACCGTGAAATCCACGTGTCCCGGAGTGTCGATAAGGTTGATCTTGAATTTTTCGCCGCCAAATGTCCAGAATGCAGTAGTAGCAGCGGAGGTTATGGTAATGCCCCGCTCCTGCTCCTGAACCATCCAGTCCATTGTGGCTGCACCGTCGTGAACCTCACCAATCTTATGGGTCAGTCCGGTGTAATAAAGGATACGTTCGGAAGTAGTAGTCTTACCGGCATCGATGTGAGCCATGATGCCAATGTTACGCGTATATTTCAGCTAACTGTCGGTCATTCTGTGGTGTGCGTGCTACTTTCTTCTGTTTATTTAAAATCTGAAATGTGCGAATGCGCGGTTAGCCTCGGCCATGCGGTG
>JAGCVR010000191.1 GCA_017962285.1 Muribaculaceae bacterium
AGCATCCGACGTGGTCTGCATCCTCGAAGCCATGAAAATGGGCAACGAGATTCACGCCGGCAAGGACGGTACAGTCAAGTCTATCAACGTGTCGAGTGAAGAATCAGTGCTCGAAGGCACCACTATTATGGTAATTGAATAAGAGAAAAGACTATGATACTACTCGAAAGTTTTCTGTCTTCGAACCTGCTCCAGTTCTGGAACTTCACCGGTTTCGCAAACTGCGAGTGGCCGAACATCATAATGCTGTGCGTGGGTCTGTTCTTCATCTACCTCGCCATTAAGCACGACTTCGAGCCGATGCTCCTCGTGCCCATAGGCTTCGGTATCCTTATCGGAAACATCCCATTCCAGCCGGGTAACGAAATCGGAATCTACGAAGAAGGTTCGGTGCTCAATATCCTCTATCAGGGTGTGAGACAAGGCTGGTATCCACCGCTCATCTTCCTCGGCATCGGTGCCATGACCGACTTCTCGGCGCTCCTTGCCAATCCCAAGCTGATGCTTGTGGGAGCGGCCGCACAGTTCGGTATTTTCGGCGCTTATGTCATCGCGCTTGCCCTGGGGTTCATGCCCGACCAGGCCGGTGCTATCGCCATCATCGGCGGTGCCGACGGCCCAACGGCCATCTTCCTCTCGGGCAAACTCGCGCCTAACCTCATGGGTGCCATTGCGGTGTGCGCCTACTCCTACATGGCGCTCGTGCCCGTAATCCAGCCACCTGTGATGCGACTGCTCACCACAAAGAAAGAACGGCTCATCAAGATGAAACCGGCAAGAAAAGTCTCGCAGAACGAGAAGATACTCTTCCCCATCTTCGGACTTATCCTCACCTGCTTCTTCGTGCCGTCGGGTCTGCCTCTGCTGGGTATGCTGTTCTTCGGCAACCTGCTTCGCGAAAGCGGTGTGACAACGCGTCTCGCCAAGACTGCAAGCAACGCCATGACCGACATCGTAACCATCATTCTCGGCATGACCGTGGGAGCATCCACCCAAGCGTCGGAATTCCTTACCAAAGAGACAATTTTCATCTTCATCCTGGGATTCTGCGCCTTCGTCATCGCCACCACTTCGGGCGTGTTGTTCGTGAAACTGTTCAATCTTGTCCTGCCGAAAGGAAAGAAGCTCAATCCTCTCATCGGCAACGCAGGCGTTTCCGCAGTGCCAATGGCAGCGCGTATCAGCAACGACCAGGGTCTGCGCTACGACCCGAGCAACTACCTGCTCATGCACGCCATGGGTCCGAATGTGGCAGGTGTAATCGGTTCGGCTGTAGCCGCCGGTGTCCTGCTGGGATTCCTCGGATAGGATTATCACTAAGAAACAGGGAAACTCGCCAAGAATTTTTTGGCGAGTTTTCTTTATTTATGTGACGGTAATATCAATAAAAATTATTACTTTTGTAATACATTTTTCACTGTCTATGAAACCCATCATATATCAAGTTTTTCCACGTTGGTTCACAAATACTGTGACTAACCCCGTACCCGATGGCGACATCAGCCAAAACGGCTGCGGCAAACTCAATCACTTCACCCCCACTCTGCTCCGGGCAATCAGGAATCTGGGCGTGACCCATATCTGGTACACTGGTATAATTGAACACGCAACTGCCACTTCCTACGAGCAGTTCGGCATTAAATCCTCGACGCCTTCGGTGGTGAAAGGCAAAGCCGGATCCCCCTACGCCATTCGCGACTATTACGACATTGACCCCGACCTTGCCGAAGATGTGCCGGGCAGGATGAAGGAATTTGAGAAACTCGTGCTTCGGACACACGAAGACGGTCTTAAAGTAATCCTCGACTTCGTGCCCAATCATGTTGCCCGTGAATACTTCTCCGACGCCAAGCCTCGCGGCACAGAAGATTTCGGAGCACACGACAACACCGACGTGGCATTTTCTCCCGACAACAGTTTCTACTATATGCCCGGACAGGAGTTTATATCACCCACCGGTGCCAACGATTATCGTGAGTTCCCCGCAAAAGCTACCGGCAACGACTGCTTCACGGCGGCGCCGTCGGTCAACGACTGGTACGAGACGGTGAAACTGAACTACGGCATTGATTACCGCGACGGCTCGCAGCACTTCTCTCCTATCCCTGCCACATGGCAGAAGATGCTTCACATACTGCGCTACTGGGCGAAGAAGGGCGTGGATGCATTCAGGTGCGACATGGCGTTCATGGTGCCTCTTGAATTCTGGCACTGGGCCACAGAGCAGATTAAAAAGGAATTTCCCTCGATTCAGTTCATTGCAGAAATCTACGACACGGGACTATACCGCCCGTTCATTGAATATGGCGGTTTCGACTATCTTTACGACAAGGTTACTCTTTACGACACACTTTGCGCCATTCTCCGGGGGAACGCGCCGGCATCTGCCATTACTTCGTGCTGGCAGACCGTTGACGGAATCAACAGCCACATGCTCCACTTCCTCGAGAACCACGACGAGTTACGCCTTGCCTCTTCACAATTCATGGGCAGCGCCATGGAGACACTGCCGGCACTTATCGTGAGCGCGACCATATCCTCAGCGCCGTTCATGATCTACGCCGGGCAGGAACTGGGCGAAAACGCTCCCGACGCTGAAGGCTTCAGCGGACACGACGGACGCACCTCGATTTTCGACTACTGGAGCATCCCATCCCTGAGAAGATGGTACAACGGCGGAAAATGCAATTCCAGCCGGCTTTTGAAGCAGGAGAAATCTCTGAGGAAGACATATAAGAAAGTGCTGAATCTCTGCAATACGGAAAAAGCTGTTGCATGTGGTCAGTTCTACGACCTCATGTATGTGAACTACAACAATCTTGACCCGCGTTTCCACTACGTCTATCTCCGCCACTTCAAGGACGAGACAATCCTGATTGCGGTGAATTTCAGCAACAATGCTGCCGAATTGAACATCAACATTCCCCGCCACGCCTTCGACTTTCTGAAAATAGCAGAGGGAAAGTATCCGGCAACCGAACTCCTGACTGAAGAAAAAGCACAGTTAACCATTTCCTCCACCCGGCAAATCCCCGTCACAATCCGGCCTCACGGCGCAGTGATGTGGAAATTTGAAAATTGTGGCAATTTTTCTTCCAAATAACACACAAAAAAATTAACTTTGCAAAAAACAATATTAATCCTTTCAATAATTCGCCTATGTGTAACTCTACCCCAATTAAAATTTTTTCCGGTACCAAATCGCGCTACATTACCGAAGAAATAGCCCAAAACCTCAATATCCCTCTCGGGCAAATGAACATTCAGCGTTTCTCCGACGGCGAATTTGAAGTGTATTTCGAAGAAACAGTACGCGGACGCGAAGTGTATCTCGTGCAGTCCACTTTCCCCAACTGCGACAATCTCATGGAACTGCTGCTTATGGTGGATGCTGCTCGCCGCGCTTCGGCAAAGACCGTAGTGGCTGTTGTGCCCTACTTTGGATGGGCTCGTCAGGACCGTAAGGACAAGCCACGTGTATCCATCGCATCAAAACTTGTTGCTGACCTTCTCAGCACGGCTGGCATCGACCGTCTGATAACGATGGACCTTCACGCCGACCAGATTCAGGGATTCTTCAACGTTCCTGTTGATCATCTTTATGCAACAGCCGTATTTATCCCCTACATAAAATCGCTGAAACTGAAGAACATGGTCATCGCATCACCCGACGTGGGCGGAGCAAAGCGTGCAAACTCATTCGCCAAATACTTCAACACTCCTCTCGTCCTCTGCCACAAGCAGAGAGAGAAAGCCAACGTGGTAGAAAAAATGACAATCATCGGCGACGTGAAAGACAAGGATGTGGTGCTTCTCGACGATATGATTGACACTGCCGGCACTATCTCCAAAGCCGCGGATCTGATGAAGGAGAACGGAGCACGTTCAATTCGCGCGTGCGCTTCACATGCCGTAATGAGCGGCAATGCCGTGCAGAACATCAACGAAAGTGCACTCGAAGAGGTTATCTTCTCGAACTCCATCCCATTCGACAAATCCAGATGCCCGAAGGCAACAATCCTATCGGTGGCTCCTCTTTTTGCCGACACCATCCGCAGAGTCCACAACAACGAATCTATCAGCTCGCAATATCTGATTTAACATATAACTTGATTTTTTCTATTATTGTACTGATATCTCACTAATAATTTTTTCCCTATGACAATTACAAAAGCCACTCTCGAAAAAATAATTAGCGAAGACTTTTCTGCAATTTGGAAACGACTGTCGCACGACGAGAAACGACTTATCACCGACAATTTCGTAGTACATCACTTCAAAAAAAACCAACTTATCTATGCCGAACGCGACGAGCCCATCTACCTGTGGTGCCTGCTCAGCGGCAAGGTGAAGCTGTTCAAGGACGGATTCGGTGGACGGCAGCAGATTCTGCGCCTCTACAGGCCAATACAATACTTCGGCTATCGTGCCTATTTTGCCGGAGAACCCTATGTGTCGAGCGCGGCAGCCTTTGAGCCTTCCACAATAGGCACTCTCGAAATGAACATTGTGGAACAGCTCATCAACAAGAACCGCGACGTGGCATGGTTCTTCATCAAAGAACTTTCGAAACACCTTGGAGGGTCCGACACGAAAATCGTGAACCTCACCCAGAAGCACATACGCGGCCGTCTGGCAGAGTCGCTCATTCTACTCCGTGAGAATTACGGCTTCGAGGATGACGGGCAAACGCTCAAAATCTACATGGCACGAGAGGATATCGCAAACCTCTCGAACATGACCACGTCGAACGCAATCCGCACTCTGTCGAATTTCGCGCAGGAGAAGATTATCACCATCGACGGACGCCGAATTAAAATCCTTAACGAGCCCATGCTCCGCAATATCAGCAAGTTCGGCTAAGACAAAATAAAGAAACGCACCATTTCAGATGATTATCGCTCAGGAAAAACGGAAAGAGAACATTGCCGAATACCTTCTCTACATGTGGCAGGTGGAAGACCTTATCAGAGCCTTCAACCTCGACATTGAACGTATCCAGAGCGAGATAATCAACCACTACGGCGTAGATGACAAGACCCGCGCTGAAATCCGCGACTGGTACGAGTCGCTCATAGAAATGATGAAACTCGAGGACAAGAAAATCTCAGGTCATCTTCAGATTAACTGCAACACCATTATCCGTCTCACCGACCTGCACATTCGACTCCTCAACTCAAGCAAATTTCCCAACTATTCAGCAGTCTATTACCAGACGCTGCCGCTGATCGTGGAACTGCGCTCTAAAATGCCGCAGGACCGGCAAGTGGGCGAAATTGAGACGTGCTTCAATGCGCTCTACGGCGTTCTTGTGCTGAAACTAAAAGGCGAGAGCATTTCCGACGAGACACTGCGGGCAGTAGCTCAGATTTCACAATTGCTGAGCCTGCTGTCGGCTTACTTCCTGAAAGACGAGACTTCGCCGCTTTTTGACGGTGAAAACGATTTATAATTTTAATATCAACAATATGAATTCATTGAAAAACATACTCATAACCGGAGCCAACGGACAACTTGGTTCCGAATTGCGTATCGCCCTTGACAACATCAGCGGTTTCAATCTGTTCTTTACCGACATCGACACTCTCGACATTACCGATGAAACGGAAGTGAACAACTTCATTAAGGACAACAAGATTCACATCATTATAAACTGTGCGGCTTTCACCGCGGTTGACAAAGCGGAGGAAGCACAGGATCTCTGTCATGCCATCAATGCCGATGCGGTGGAAATCCTCGGAAATGCCGCGGCAAAATACAATGCCCGTATTGTTCATGTCTCCACCGACTATGTATTCAACGGCGAAGCCTGCACTCCCTACACCGAAGACCAGCCCACGCAGCCGGTGTCGGTCTATGGCAAGACAAAGCTCGAAGGTGAGCAGCGCCTCCTGAACGCTGCGCCTCAAGCCATCATCATCCGCACGGCTTGGCTCTATTCCCCACATGGGAAGAACTTTGTGAAAACAATGATTGAACTCGGAAAGTCGCGGACCGAACTGAACGTGGTGTTCGACCAGGTGGGCTCTCCAACCTACGCCCTCGATCTTGCGAACGCCATTGCCGCCATAGTCCAGTCGCCTTGGATTCCGGGCATTTACCATTTCTCCAACGAAGGCGCAATCTCCTGGTACGATTTCACCAAAGCCATTCACCGCATTGCGGGAATCACACAATGCAACGTGCTTCCATGCCGGTCGGCAGAGTTCTTCACTCTCGCGAAGCGCCCGCCATACAGCGTTTTCGACAAATCAAAGATTAAGAACACCTTCAAGTTGGAAATCCCTTACTGGGAAGACAGTCTGAGACACTGCATAAACCGACTTGAAAACATTATTCAATAACTATTGCCCGTGGACGAACTGAAGAACGAAATAACACGCAGGCGGACTTTCGCCATCATTTCTCACCCTTATGCCGGTAAAACAACACTCACCGAAAAACTGCTTCTTTTCGGTGGCGCAATTCATGTAGCTGGCGCGGTTAAGTCAAATAAAATCAAAAAGACTGCCACAAGCGACTGGATGGAGATTGA
>JAGCVR010000192.1 GCA_017962285.1 Muribaculaceae bacterium
ATTACACCACGTGTCGGTGGGTGTTGCAATAATCGCCGCTTGTCCAAGGTGGTCGCCTTCAGCGACGGCGGCGGGGGCATTACCAACCCCCAGTTTCGCGCTCAACACTACGTATCTCGCTGCTCTACTGGGGGTTATTCAAATGCTCGCCCGTTGGGCGAGGATGCATAATTGAAACTACATGAATCCCATTTTACGTCATTCCGGACTTTTGCAACACCCTCTTTTGCCCCACCCGATACGTGTGGCGCAAGACCTATAGCTTTTTCTGGGATTTTTGGGGTAATCCCTTAGTCCATACAGGGATTTTTAGGGCTACGACCTATAGAGACATAGCTCAGCCCCACAGAGTTAAGGTCGTGATAATCATAGATGTTCCTGCCGTCAACGACAACGTTTCCTTTGATTCTCTGCGCTACCATAGTCCAATTGGGCACACGGAATTCCTTCCATTCCGTCACCACAACGAGTGCGTCGGCATCGTTCAAGACATCGTACATGTCGTTTCCGTAGCGAATATTCTGATGATTGCCCAACCGACGTTTTGCCTCACCGATGGCGATATGGTCATAGAGCGCAAGTTCGCAACCGGCATTCAGCAACTGCCCTATAAGGATCAGTGCCGGAGCTTCACGCATGTCGTCGGTTTCGGGTTTAAACGACAGCCCCCAGACGGCAATCCGCTTGCCGCGCAAATTGTCGCTGCCGCCAAAAGCATCCACAAGTTTATCGAAAAGGATGTGTTTCTGATTCTCATTCACCTGTTCCACGGCTTCGACGACACGCATCCGATATCCGTTCTCGCGTCCAGTCTGGACAAGAGCCTTCACGTCTTTCGGAAAACACGAACCGCCATAGCCGCACCCGGGATACATAAACTTTGACCCGATTCGGCTGTCGCTTGTGATTCCTGCCCGAACCATCCCCACATCAGCGCCCACGCGCTCACACAGGTTGGCGATATCATTCATGAAACTAATGCGGGTGGCAAGCATGGCATTAGCGGCATATTTGGTCATTTCAGCCGAAGGGATGTCCATGAAAATCACGCGGAAGCTGTTGAGCATGAAAGGTTTGTAGAGACGCTCCATGAGAGACCTTGCGCGGTCGGAATCCACACCCACCACCACGCGGTCGGGACTCATGAAATCTTTCAGCGCTGCACCTTCCTTCAGGAATTCGGGATTCGACGCCACATCGAATTCCAGGTCAAGCCCCCTGCGCTCCAATTCAAGAGCGATGGTCTGTCTCACTTTCATGGCCGTTCCCACCGGCACGGTGCTCTTGGTTGCCACAAGGACATAGTGCTGCATGTTTTCACCGATTGTCCTTGCCACATTCAGCACATAAGATATATCAGCGCTTCCATCCTCATCGGGGGGAGTGCCCACGGCAAGAAACACTATCTGCATATCGTTGAGCACCGAAGCGAGGTCGGTGGTAAAATGCAGGCGCCGGTTAGCGACGTTGCGCTTCACCATCTCTTCCAGCCCAGGCTCATAGATTGGAATCTGTCCGTTTTTCAGTTGGCGTATCTTTTCCTCGTTGATGTCCACGCAAGTGACATCAACGCCAGTTTCCGCGAAACAAGTCCCGGTTACCAGTCCTACATATCCAGTGCCTACAACAGCAATCTTCATTTTTCAGATCTACGATTTATCACCACCCAGATGAGTGAGTTTCTTAAATTGTTTCTTCAGGTTGCTTTCGTGTTTTTCCTCTTCGCCTTCATAGCCGTAACCGTAGCCGTAGCCGTAGCCGTAACCATAGCCGTAACCATAGCCGTAGCCCGAGCTGTAGCCATAACGCTTGGAATTCACCTTAACGTCGTTGAGAAGGATAGTGAGTTCCTTGATTTTCTTGCTGTCGTACATCTTCTGCAAATCTTCGAGATAACGCTTGTCAACCTTACCATCGCGAATGATATAAATAGTGAGGTCCACATAACGGTTGATAAGCGACGCATCTGCAATAATGCCAAACGGCACGGTGTCGAGCAGGATGTAGTCATATTCCGATTTCAGCACATCGAGCATTTGCTTGAACCGGTCGCTCATGAGCAGATTCGTGGGGTTAGGCGGAATGGCGCCCACGCCTATCAGGTCAAGGTTTTCGTGGAGCACGCCTTTGTTTATCACGTCGTGGATGTCATTGACCTTACCGGACAGGAAGGCGCTGAGACCCACGCCATTTTTAGATATACCCACATACTGGGAGAAGTTTCCTTTTCGCAGGTCCACGTCGATTGCTATCACTTTCTTCCCTATATGGGCACACGAAAGCGCCAGGTTCACGGCGACGAACGATTTTCCTTCGCCCGACATGGTGGAAGTGAGCTGCAGCACCACAGCCTGGCCGTTGCTGACTGGCGGCATCATATAGTCGAGATTGCTCCGCACGATTCTGAATGATTCCGATATGCGGTCGCGCCCGGTTTCTGAAACCACAATCTCCTGCCCTTCCTGGTCCTCTCTCTTTTCCGGCAATTCACCGATAATGGGGATAGAGCAATTGTCCTCAATGTCCTTGCGTGTGTGAACCATTGTATCCATCGAGTAGATCCAGAAGATGAGATATATTATCACAGCCGGAAGGAGCAAGCCCAGAAGTAATCCTGCCATCATGATTTTAGAAGGAACGGGCGAGAACGGAACGCTGCTGCCCGACGCACTCTCCACAACCTTTGCGTTTGGTTCGGTGATGGCAAGCTGCAATGCGTTTTCTTCACGTTTATTAAGCAGATACAAATAGAGCTGTTCCTTGATTTTCTGCTGACGTGTAACCTCTGTAATGGCTTTTTCCTGAGTAGGCACAGTGGCGATGTTGGTCGATGCTATACGCTCCTGCGACCGGGCCTGGGCATGTTTTATGCGCAGTGAATTGATGTAGTTGTTCAGAGTGCGCATAATGTTGCCTTTCATGGCGGTGAGGCTTGCATTGAGTTCAATCATAACCGGGTTCTCCTTGCTGGATGCCGAGGCGATATTCTGATACTTGAGCATCTGCTCATTATACCTGGCGATATCTGCCTCGATACCCATATTGGAAATACCGGTGTTGCTTGGAATCAGCTCATTTCCGTTCATGTTGGCAATATAGTCGCGTATATACCCGGCAAGGTTAAGCTGCATTTCCACTTCGGCAACGTTTTCTTCATATTTTATGCCACTCGAAGCATCGGCATACATATTAGCATTGCTGCTTGCCACTTTAATGCCGGCGATTTGAGTATCAACCTTGCTCAAGTCCTGAGCCAAAGCGGAGATACGGTCGACGATAAACGCCTCGGTGCTGCGTGCCACGCTGTTCTTGTCGTTGATTGCATCCTGGTTGTAGGAAACGATCAGCGCATTCAGCACATCTTTGCTAAGGTCAATGTTCTCGCTTGTCAGGCTCAGCTGCAGCACATCGCTACCACGGTCGGCACTCGCAGCCGTGAGGTTACTAACATAAACGCCGGCAAGCGACTCGTAGCTATAGACGCGGACAATCACCCTGAAGCCCTTATACGAGTCGTTGAAAACCTTTGTTTTCGTTATAGCCAAAGGTCCTGCCGAAGAATTTACTTTCGTGCCGAACTTTGTCCTTTTCCACTTGGCATCGCCTTCGATCTTGAACTTGAATTCCTCTTCATTAATGGGTTCCACAAGAACGGTATAGTTGCTTGTAACCTCCTTGAGAGGAGTTACCTGAACCGGCGTGTTCTTATATATGTTCACGTCGCGCAAGAACACGTGTCCATAGTATTGCACATTGATTCCGAGGCGCTTAATCACATCCGCCATCAGTTTCGACGAACGTATTTTATAGATCTCATTGGGGATGTCGTGTACTCCGGTGCGCATACCGAGGTCGC
>JAGCVR010000193.1 GCA_017962285.1 Muribaculaceae bacterium
ATCTATGTCTTTTGGAATTTCCATGAGCCACAGGAAGGGGTGTATGATTTTTCCGGTCAGGCGGATGTGGCACACTTCTGCAAACTTGTGAAGCAGAACGGAATGTACCTCATTGTGCGCCCAGGACCATACGTATGCGCAGAGTGGGAGATGGGCGGATTGCCCTGGTGGCTGCTGAAGAAACGCGATATCAGGCTGCGTGAAGACGACCCGTATTTTCTGGAGCGGGTGGAGAAGTTTGAGAAAGAACTGGGAAAACGCATCTCACGGTTTACCATCGACAAGGGCGGTCCCATAATAATGGTTCAGGTGGAGAATGAATACGGTTCCTATGGAACGAACAAACCCTACGTTGAGAAAATCCGCAACATCGTGCGTCGCGCCGGTTTCAACACTGTTCCACTTTTTCAGTGCGACTGGGCGAGCAATTTCATGAACAATGCGTTGCCCGACCTTCTGTGGACCATGAACTTCGGTACCGGTACAGATATAAGTTCACAGTTTGCCACGCTCGATTCCATTCGTCCGGATTCGCCCAAGATGTGTTCGGAATACTGGAGTGGCTGGTTCGACAAATGGGGTGCAAATCATGAGACACGCTCAGCCGATGAGATGATTGCCGGACTGAGGGAAATGCTCTCGAAAAACATATCGTTCTCGCTCTATATGACACACGGAGGCACATCATTCAGTCACTGGGCAGGAGCCAACAGTCCAGGATTTGCCCCCGACGTAACTTCTTACGACTACGATGCGCCAATCAATGAATATGGCCACACCACACCCAAGTTCTGGCAATTACGCTCACTGATGCAGGAGTTTTCCGAGCACCCGCTGCCGGCTGTGCCTCGTCCACCCGCAGAACTCATCAACATTCCTGAATTCACATTGTCCGAATTCGCACCGCTGAGTTCCGGAATTGCGTCAACTGTGAAAAGTGAGGAGACGCTCTCCATGGAAGAGCTGGGTCAGGGCTTCGGGTCGGTGATTTACAGCACCATTCTGCCCGAAATGCCTGCCGGTTCCATTCTCAATGTGGATCAGTGCCACGACTATGCGCAGGTGTTCGTAAATGGCAGGAAATCCGGGACAATCAACCGCATGAACAACGAGTCGCAGATAGCGTTGCCACAATGCCACAATGGTGACACTCTCACAATTCTGGTTGAGGCAATGGGACGGATAAATTTCGGGAGAGCCATAGCCGACCGCAAAGGCATCACAAATGGCGTGTCGCTGTCGTCTGATAAAGAGAAGGTTTCGCTGAAGGACTGGACAATGAGCCTCATCCCCGATGACTATTCACAGGCAGTTAGGGCATTGCGTTCCTCTGGCAATTCGGTACTATTTCCGGAAGCCAAATCACGCGCCGGCTATTACCGCGGCTTCTTTACTCTCAACAAATGTGGCGACACTTTCATCTCAACCGAGGCGTTCGGCAAAGGTCTTGTCTATGTCAACGGCCATTCGCTCGGCAGATTCTGGTCGATAGGTCCGCAACAGACACTTTACGTCCCTGGATGCTGGCTGAGAAAGGGGAAGAACGAAGTGATTGTGCTGGATGTGGTAGGTCCGAAAGGGAAGCCCACGGCATTTGCCCAGTCCGCACCTGAACTCAACAAACTTATTCCCGAAGACGAGCCTGCCGCTGTTCCAAGTCATAAACCCATACTGAATGACTCAGATAAAGTGATAAATGCAGAATTTCCGGGTGGCAATGGCTGGAAAAGAATTGAACTTCCAGAAAAAGCCGTTGGGCGGTTCCTTGCATTGGAATGTATCTCCACACAAGCGGGCGATGCTCCGGCTATCGCTGAAATGTATTTGATTGACGATAGGGGAGAACGGTTGGACCGTGAATCTTGGACGGTCTCCTATGTTGACAGCGAAGACAGGGAAAACGGGAACAACACCGCTGCAAAGATTTTCGATTTGCAGGAGAGCACCTACTGGCAGCCGTCACCCACGGCCTCAATGCCGCAAGTGGTGGTGATTAACCTCGGCTCGGAGCAAACGGTGACGGGGATTGAATACCTGCCACGCACGGAGAGTTCCGCTCCCGGCTGCATCCGGGAATGTAATATATATGTGTACTCAAGTTTCTAAAGTGGCAAGATTTCAGTACTTTAGAAACTTGAGTGCTTAATCATTATCTTTTCTTGAATATCACAATTTCGGCATCAACTCCGTCTTTGCCATATTCACTCACAAAGATGAGGTGCTCATCGCAGGCAATGCCGAAGCAGCGTCCGGGTTTATCTGCTCTTTCCACCTGGTAGCACCAGTATGTGGCGTTGTCATCGAGCAACTTCACCTTGTTGCCATTGACCTCGTATTCCATGTTGATGTAGGAGCCTTTCATCACAAAGAGGTTGGTGATGGCGGGCAGACCGTCGATGCCGAGAGCATTGACCTCCTCAATGAGTTTCCGCTTGATGGGCGAGGAGGCATGGGGCAGTTGGTCGGCGGGCAAATTCCAACGCTTGAGGTTGGGGTAAAATTGCCTGAGCGCTTCCTTATACTCTTCCCGGTTAAGCGCCTTGCCGGTCTGTTTGTTGAACTCGTCTACATATTGCGAACAGAACTCCACCATCTCCTCCATAGTGAAATCGCCAGTGAAGGCTCCGTCCTTGTAGCAATAGATACAATAGTCCTGGTTCTTAGAACCGTCGGCATTGGTGCCAAGTAGTTCATCGCTGAGTGGCATACCGCAACTCTGACAGAATTTCATTTCCATAGTGTTATTGTTTGTTATTGTTTGTTTTAATCCCAACTCGTCATGAAGTTGGTTGTTTATTTCTGTCGTTAGAGGGAAATCTTATTGCAAATATAATTAATTTTCTTCATATTAAGGAATGTGTGTTTGAAAATATTTGATAAAGCATGAATCTTTACCTACGGGCTGGCAGCCCGTAATACCTGGACAGCGCCTATTCCTGCGCCCAAGGCGCATTACTTCATCTTTCACTCCCTCTTAACAGAGAATGCATCCATGATTTGAGTGGGGCGTCCGCCGCTGAACGCGCCAAGCGGATAGTGTCCTTCCGCCTCAGGAGCCCAGTAGAACACCCCTTTGCAATAGCCCTCGCACCGGTTCATGGCAGCATCGATGATGGCTCGCATGATTTGCTCTCCCTCAACGGGCTTTGCCGACTCCACACCGGTCTCCACCACCATCAACGGACAATTATACTTGCGGGCAAGCAGGCGGACATTCCGGGTGAAATCGCGAACGGTGCCGCGCCAATCGGTCTCGAGTCCGGCATCGATGTCCCAATATGGATACACACTAACGCCAATCATATCCCACCGTGCGCCATATTTCCTGAGCCCGTCGAAAATCCTGAGATAGCGCTGGATGTCGCAAGCCGCATCCAGATGGATTATTACGGCGGCATCCTTAAACACCTTTTTCACAGCCTTGTATCCAGCCATGGTCAATCCGGCGTATTGCCTCATGTTGGTAGAGGCTCGTCCCACTTCCCACAGAAAGCCGTCGGTGGTTTCATTTCCCACCTGCACCCAGCGCACATCCACACCATTGTCGCGGAGAAGTCGCAGAGTCTCTTCGGTGTGCAGAGCGAGAGCTTTGCACATTTCCTTATACGAAAGATTTTTCCACTGCTCCGGAATGTTCTGTTTGCCGGGGTCAGCCCACCAGTCGCTGTAATGAAAGTCAATCATCACGGGCATACCGAGAGTCTTGGCACGAAGCGCCATTTGCAGGACATCCTCCTTGCTGCAGAAGCCGCCACGGGGATTCACCCATACACGATACCGCACGGAATTAAGTCCAAGTTCCTTCATCAGAGCGGTATTCTCCCGCGGCTCACCATTGGCATTTCGCAGGACGACGCCGAATGCCTCCAGTTGCGACGTTCCGCTGATGTCGGCTCCAAGCCAGAACGTATCTTCCGCGAATACATTCGTTGTAAAAAGGCTTGATACGAAAAGTATCAGACCAATAACTCTGTTTTTCATGGTAATCATTTCTCGTTTACTTTTTCTGACAAAGATACAGAAAATCCTCCGTTTTTCCTACAAGTCCCAAAAAGTTTTAAGGGCGCTCCGCTGTGTGGAAATGCCCTCATTTACCTTAAAATCCTTAATATCCTTAAAGTCCTTAAAGCCCTTAAGGACTAAGGACTAAAGACCAAGAACTAATTGCTTGTTTACTCGTTTACGACCCCATTGCGATGCCTGCGAGGAGAACCACATCGTTCACCTCAATAAGACCATTGCCGTCCATGTCGGCTATCGACATTTGAACGTCACCCATTGAGCCGCCCATTGCTATGTCGGCAAGCAACACAACGTCGTTCACCTCAATCAAGCCGTTTCCGTCGATGTCGCCAAGCAGAGCGCCGGTCCGCTCGAACGTGAATTTGCCCGACTTGCCGTAGGACGTCTTGGATGCGCTGTAGGTGTCGTTGGTGAGGTTCACATTCTCAAGGACAAGACCCTTAATCTGACGAACCACGTCGTTGTAGGAATAGCCCTTGTGCTTGAACTCGCCAGTGCTGTTGATGAGCTTGAGCGTAGTCACACCCGACTTGCCGGTGAATGGACGGTTCGAACTGCCCGAGGCACACGTCACAGAGATGTTCGCCATGTTGCGGATGGTGCAGTCGCTGCCATTGATGAAGCTGAACGTGGACAGGGAGCCGGAAGTGTAGCCCACCGAGGTAAGGGTGGCTGTGCCGCCGCCGTCAAGCGTCACGCTGGCGCCGTCAGCTGCCGAAAGGAAGTTCATTCCGCTCACTGTGTTGTCGCCGATGAGGCGCACGGTGATGTCGTCGGTGGTGTAGATGAATGCCGTGGACGACGACCTTGCCAACGCCACGTTTTCCATCGTCACGGTCTTGGTGGAGTTGTTGTAGCTCACGCCTTCCACCACGCCGCCCTTCTGGCAGTTCTCCGTGGTGAGAGTCGTGCCGTTCACCTTCACATTATAGCTCTCAAAGCCGGGTGTGGAGAGCACATAAGTATTTGTTGTGCCGACAAGCACTTCTTCGTCGGCACAGGTGTAGTAGATTTTGGCATAATAGGAATTGCCGTATTCCAGTCCGTCGCACGAAAGCTCGTATTCACCCGAACCATTAGTCGAAAGCCCTACATCCGCACTTGCCTGGGCATAGACTTCGTTGCCGC
>JAGCVR010000194.1 GCA_017962285.1 Muribaculaceae bacterium
ATCTTTCGCAATGCTTCTTGTTGCGAAAGATGCTTTTTAGTGTCATTCTTCATTTTTGCTATGTGTCAAAATGAAAGAAAAGCCGCAAAAAGTTACTGCCAATGCTGAAAATAATTGCGAAAAAATGCGGTTTTCATGGAAATTTGCTATATATTTGCCATAAGAAACAAAGCATACTTTAACTAATAAAATCTACAATCATGAACGTCGAGAAGATTTTAACCAATCTTGAGGCAAAGCACCCCGGTGAGAAAGAATACTTGCAGGCCGTGCGCGAAGTTCTGCTTACTGTGCAGGACGAGTATAACAAACATCCTGAGTTCGAGAAAGCGAAAATCATTGAGCGAATGGTGGAGCCGGACCGTATCTACACGTTCCGCGTGACGTGGATCGACGACAAGGGCGAAGTGCAGACCAACCTTGGCTACCGTGTCCAGTTCAACAATGCCATCGGCCCCTATAAGGGTGGTATCCGTTTCCATGCTTCGGTGAACTTGTCGATACTGAAATTCCTTGGATTTGAACAGACTTTCAAGAATGCGCTCACCACGCTTCCAATGGGTGGCGGAAAAGGCGGCTCCGACTTCAGCCCAAGGGGCAAGAGCGACGCTGAGATTATGCGTTTCTGCCAGGCATTCATGCTCGAACTGTGGCGCAACGTTGGTCCGGACAAGGACGTTCCTGCCGGCGACATCGGCGTTGGAGGCCGTGAAGTGGGCTACATGTACGGCATGTATAAGAAACTCTCTCAGGAGTGTACCGGCACATTCACCGGCAAAGGTCTGGAATTCGGCGGATCGAAGATTCGTCCGGAAGCAACTGGATTCGGTGCCTGCTACTATGTTCAGAATATGCTTAAAGACCTCGGAACCGACTTCAACGGCAAGACAGTGGCTGTCTCCGGATTTGGCAATGTGGCATGGGGCGCCGTGACGAAGGCTACACAGCTTGGCGCCAAGGTGGTTACAATCAGTGGTCCCGACGGTTACATCTACGACCCCGACGGCATCAATACCCAGGAAAAAATCGATTATCTGCTTGAACTCCGCTCGAGCGGTAACGACATCTGCGCTCCATACGCCGAGAAATTCCCCAATGCTCAGTTCTTTGCAGACAAGAAGCCATGGGAGCAGAAAGTGGACATTGCAATGCCATGCGCCACTCAGAACGAGGTTACACTCGCCGACGCTGAAATGCTCAAGGCCAATGGCGTGAAACTGGTGGCAGAGGTGTCGAACATGGGTTGCACTGCCGAGGCTATCGACCTGTTTATCGCCAACCGCATGGTTTATGCTCCTGGCAAAGCCGTAAATGCCGGTGGAGTGGCAACGTCTGGTCTGGAAATGACCCAGAATGCACAGCACATCTCTTGGACCGAGGAAGAAGTTGACCAGAAACTGCACCATATCATGAACGAGATATATGCACAGTGCACCAAGTACGGACGTGAGGCCGACGGTTACATGAACTACATGAAGGGTGCCAACATTGCCGGTTTCATGAAAGTGGCGCACGCCATGATGGGGCAGGGCATCATCTGATTAAGGAAGTAATCTCGCTGCGCTCGAGGCGCTGATATGCGAAACACATAGTGCGAGGCACGGCGATGCTGTGCCTCGCATTGTGTGTGATTATGAGCCGTGAAGCGGGATTGGCGGCAAAGTGCCGCTGATGGGTTCAGATAGGTCCTATAAGTCCTATAAGTCCTATAAGTTTTGCTTACCTGTCAGGCGAGGGTGTAGCGGCAGCCGGGGAGGGTGGTGACGAAGCCTTTGCAATCCAGTTCCACGAGGGTGCCCATGAGGCGATAGACTGGAATGCCGGTCTTGTCGGCGAGGGCATTGATGTGCAGGTCGCCTTCTTTTTTCAGCATGTCGATTACGACGGATTCTTCTTCGGTGAATTCGGGGAAGAGTGAGTGTTCTGTGGCTGTCGTTGCTACGCGGTGGCTTTCCCAGTTCATGGCTTTGATGAGGTCGTCGGCGCAGGAGATGAGCATAGCTGTGTTGTTCTGGATAAGTCGGTTGCATCCGCGAGAGAATTCATCGTTTACACGTCCCGGAATGGCAAATACGTCGCGGTTGTAGCTTGCCGCGAGGTTAGCGGTGACGAGTGCGCCGCCCGCCATTGCCGATTCCACCACCACGGTGCAGTCGGACAGAGCGGCGATAATTCTGTTTCGTGCCAGGAAGTTTCCGCGATGAAGCTGGTCCTGACTCAGATAGTCGGTGACGAGGGCACCGTGGCTGTGAACGATGTTTGCTGCATCCTTTCGGTGCGAATCGGGATAAATCTTGTTCAGTCCCCGTGCCATTACCGACACTGTGGGCAGATGGTGCTTCAGCGCCGCACGGTGGGCGGCGATGTCGATACCATAGGCAAGTCCGCTCACAATTACGCAATCGGGGAGAGCCTGTGCCATTTCTTCCACAAACTTGTCGCAGAACCTGATTCCCTGCGCGGTGGCGTGTCGTGTGCCCACGATGCTCACCATGTGCTTGGAATTGAGGTCGCAGTCGCCGCACACATAAAGCATGGCTGGCGCGGAATCGGTGTTGCGCAGCCGTGTGGGGTAGTCAGGGTGGGTAAAATAGACGGTTCGGATATTGTTTTTGCTGATGAATTCCACTTCGTGCTGAGCCTTGATGAGCTGCTCACGGCGGTAGGCATCGGAATACACCTTGCTTTTCCCGCCTGTGATGGCGCGGAGTTTCTCCTCGCTAAGGTCAAAGAAATTCTTTTCGCTCCCGATCACATCTATCAGCTTTGTGGCAAGGTCGTAGCTCATGCCTCGGATGGAAGCAAATGCGATTTGATATGTCAGCAGTTCCGTGTCCACCGATGCTCAATTAGAGATAGTCTTTGAAGAACTCGGCGAGTTTTTCCCCACGCGTGGGCCATCCGTTCTTCACCACCACCGAAGTGACCAGCGCATTCACCGCAAGTGCGCCGGTGGCTTTGTTGAAGATGTCCTGATGGAAGATGAAACGTATTCCCTTACGCTCGAGCCAAAGTCGGCACACAGCCACATCACCGCTGCGCAGCGATGACTTGTAGTTGATTTCCACGCGGCTCACCACCGGCATCAGCCCCTCGCTTTCCATCTTTGCGAAAGAATAGCCCACATGGCACAGGAACTGGTGGCGTGCGTGCTCTAGATAGTGCTGGTACACGGCATTGTTCACGATTCCTTCACTGTCGAGCTCGTAGTCGCGTACTTCAAGTTCTATTGTAAACTGGTACTTATCTTCCATAAAAAGAGATGTTAGTCAAGTTTCAGCACGGCGAGGAACGCTTTCTGAGGAACCTGCACGGTGCCGATTTGTTTCATTCGCTTTTTGCCGGCTTTCTGCTTCTCAAGCAGTTTGCGCTTTCGGCTTACGTCGCCGCCATAGCACTTGGCAGTTACGTCTTTACGAACCTGCTTTATTGTTTCCCGAGCCACAATTTTAGAGCCTATCGCCGCCTGTACGGCAATGTCGTATTGCTGGCGGGGAATGAGCTCTTTCAGTTTTTCACACATTCGCCTGCCCAGCGTCACAGCATTGTCGACGTGGGTGAGCGAGCTGAGTGCGTCCACTGGTTGTCCGTTGAGCAGGATGTCGAGCTTTATGAGTTTTGACTCGCGGTAGGAACTGATGTAGTAGTCGAACGATGCGTAGCCTTTGCTTATGCTCTTGAGCTTGTCGTAAAAGTCAATCACTATTTCTCCCAGAGGAATGTCAAATGTCAGTTCCATCCTGTTGCCGGAGATATACTCCTGCTTGACGAGTATTCCGCGTTTGCCGAGGCAAAGGGTGATAATGGGACCCATAAAGTCGGAAAGAGTGATGATTGAGGCATGAATATATGGCTCTTCGATGTGCTCAATAAGTGTGGGGTCGGGGAGTCCGGCGGGATTGTGCACTTCGTTCATCACGCCTTTCTTGTCATAGACCTTGTAGGAAACGTTCGGCACGGTGGTGATGACCTCCTTGTTGAACTCGCGGCTGAGCCTTTCCTGAACGATTTCCATGTGGAGAAGCCCCAGGAATCCGCATCGCAAACCGAATCCCAGCGCCACCGACGACTCGGGGGTGAATGTGAGAGCCGCATCGTTAAGCTGCAGTTTCTCGAGCGATGAACGCAGATTCTCAAAGTCTTCGGGATCGATTGGGTAAACTCCGGCAAACACCATGGGTTTCACTTCCTGAAAACCTTCTATTGCCTTGTCGCATGGTGTTTCCACTTGTGTGATGGTGTCGCCCACGCGCACCTCGGTGGAGTTCTTTATGCCCGATATGATGTAGCCCACGTTGCCGGCCTGCAACTCATCGCGTGGCGACAGCTTGAGTTTCAGCACACCCACTTCGTCGGCATTATATTCCTTTCCGGTATTGACGAATTTCACGAGTTCTCCCTTGTGGATTTTTCCGTTGAGAATCTTGAAATACACTATGATTCCACGGAACGGATTGAATACTGAGTCGAAAATCAATGCCTGGAGAGGCGCATCGGGGTCGCCTTTGGGCGCAGGGATGCGGTCCACTATTGCATCTAGAATCTGGGGAATTCCCTCTCCTGTGCGTGCGCTGGCACGGATTATTTCACTCGGGTCGCATCCAAGCAGTTCCACTATCTCATCTTCCACTTCGTCGGGGTGGGCGCTGTCCATGTCGATTTTGTTGATGACAGGGATTATTTCCAGTCCGTTCTCAATTGCCATGTAGAGGTTGGAAATGGTCTGCGCCTGCACACCCTGTGTGGCATCCACCACCAGCAGCGCACCCTCGCAGGCAGCGATGGAACGCGACACCTCGTAGGAAAAGTCCACGTGTCCCGGAGTGTCGATAAGGTTGAGCGTAAAGTTTTTGCCTTCGTGAATCAGGTCCATCTGAATGGCATGGCTCTTGATGGTAATGCCACGTTCACGCTCCAGATCCATGTCGTCGAGCACCTGGTTCTGCATCTCTTTGTCGCCCACCGTCTTGGTGTATTCCAGCAGACGGTCGGCAAGAGTGCTTTTCCCGTGGTCGATGTGCGCTATTATGCAGAAATTACGAATATTCTTCATCCTTTTGTCGGTTTAATTTGCAAATATACGAAATTCTTGGCAAATAGGCACAAAACAACCGAAACTCTAATCTTCAGCGAGTGCAATTTCGTTCACAATTTCGTTTGCCAGGAAATTGAGTGCCAGGCAGTGCTCGCGCGTTATCTTGCGACTGTTACGATTTGGGTGTCGTGGGCGAGTTGTACGTTGGGTGGCAGGATTTTGTTTATATCGGTGTGGAAGCCTATTTCGTGGCTCATGTGGGTGAGCAGGGCGCGACCCGGCTTCACCTCATTAATTATTTTCAGCGCGTCGCTAAGCGACAGGTGCGACATGTGTGGCTTATGCCTAAGCGCGTTTAATACAAGCAGTGGCACGCCCTTGATGGCGTCTATGGTCTCTTGTGGAATGGTTTTCGCATCGGTGATGTATGCCAGCGGTCCTATCCGGTAGCCCAGAATGGGGAGCTGATAGTGCATCACGGGCAGCGGCATCACTTCAATGCCTTCAACCATGAACGGCTCATTCGCCTTAACTTCGTGAACGTCGAGTTTCGGCACTCCAGGATAGAGGTGCTCGGCAAAACAGTAGGGCAGACGCTGGTGAAAGTCCTTGATGACGTCGGCTTGAGCATAAACTGGGAAATCGCGCTCAAAACAGTAGGAACGCAAGTCGTCGATGCCGCCCACATGGTCATAGTGAACGTGTGTAATTAAGAGCGCGTCGAGGTTGATGTCGGAGGCGCGGAGCATCTGTGTGCGGAAATCTGGACCGCAATCAATCAGTATTCGTTTACCAAGGTAGCGTATTATTGCCGATGCTCGCAGTCGATGGTCGTGTTCGTCGGATGAGTGGCACACTGGGCACGGACACCGCAGCACTGGCACACCAGTGGAAGTTCCTGTTCCTAAAAATTCTATCTCAAGCATCTCTGCCATTGCCTCAGGTGGGTTTTATCGTCGAAAATCTAGCAGAGAACCATCCATGAAAATCAAGTAAGCTCCTCCGTCATAGTACCAATGCTCAAGCACACCGTCGTAGGTGGGAACGTTGTTCGTCTGTCTTGGAACGCCCAGAGCCAGTCTGCATTCATCTTTCGTCATTCCTTTCACAACCTCACCATTTACGATATGCTGCCAGTTGGCATTGCTGATGGACGGGAACTGGAGCCGGATATCGGTCATTGAGAACATTGAATCGAAGTCGCGTCCCTGCATCACGGTGTTGCTCGTAGCCATCCACACCATAGCGGTGTCGGATTTGTCGGCAGGAGTGAAAATCACTTTCAGGGGAAAGACTTTGTTGCCGGGGACAATGCTGTCGATATGCACTTTGATGAATTTGCGTCCATTCCGCATAGTCTCGCTTTGTGGCGAATACCAGATTGAAGTCTTGATGTAGGCATCCTTGCCTGTGAGAAGGCGCGCGTAATGTTCCACTTCATCGCAGTTGACAAGGAATGGGATGTTCCAAGTGTGGGAAAAGTCCTGCATGGTCTTACCGGAGGGATAGACAAAAGTATTGACTCCGTCGCTGAAATGAAGATTCACCGTCTGCCTGTTGTCGAGCACACTGCCGGTGTTGTAGCCCGTGAAAGTGAGAATCTTTCCGGCGAGACTCAATGTGTCGATATTGAAACTCGGTGAGGAACTGAAGATGAGTTTCACCTGATTGTCGGTAACATAGAACTTTTTCCCCTCCTGCCACACAGGAACCGAGTCGGAATATGGCGGCAGACTTGATTCTGTGGCGGATATCTGCGATTCCGCTTTCCGAACATCTTTTTCTGTAATCTTCTTAGTGTTCTCCACACCTGTGAAGCAACCGCTGAGCAAGCACGCCACAGCAATCAGTACCGGCATATATGTGGAACGAAGATGTCTCATGTCATTTCTTCATTAGTCGGCTCATGCTCCGCTTGTCTTCACGCTCCTTGATCGCCTGACGCTTATCGTACTGTTTCTTTCCCCGTGCTATGGCAATCACAATCTTTGCCAGTCCCCGCTCATTGAGGAAAATGCGCAGGGGGATAGTGGAGTAGCCTGGCTGCTGTTGTGCCTTGGCGATGCGCGCAATTTCTTTGCGCGTCAGAAGCAGTTTGCGGTCGCGGTTGGTGGCATGGTTGTTGTATGAACCAAATGAATATTCAGCCACATACATGTTCTTAACCCACACTTCGCCATGTTCCACCGTGCAATAGGTGTCCACAAGCGAGGCTTTCCCAAGCCTGATGGATTTTATCTCGGTGCCGGTCAATACCATTCCGGCATTGAAAGTCTCAATGATTTCGTAGTCGAATGTGGCACGACGATTCTTTATGTTGATGTTATTGTTTGCCATTATTGAAGGTTAGAAAAAGATTAATTGTTTCAGAAGAATTGACTAAGTGCTTGTCGTGCCTACAGGAATATCCCCTTGAGCAGAAGTTGGATTACCACAGGAGTGCAAATCAGCACCAGTGATGTTATAACGACAAATTTCCTCACCTTTGGTCTTTCAAGAGCCAGAAATTCGCAGCCACAATAAACGATATAGAACAAATAGAACACGAGAAAATAAAGTGGCGCAAAATGCGTTGGAAGCAGATTGTCTAAAAGCTGGAGCAGAACCAGGAAAATCAGACAATAGATTATAAAGTCGTTGTGCCGGGAGTTGAACGAATTGGTGCGGTTCAATTCCGGATAGAAGCCGTCGAGAAGGAAACTTGTGAAATATAGGGTGATGAAATAGCTGGAGAACGATGTTATCGCCAGCATCAGCGATGTGGCGAGGGTAATCGTGGAGTCGAACAGCATGGGTACGAATTCCGAAATAGCAAGCAGCGCAAGCAGCGGGTAAAACGCGCGAGCAAGCAGGTCCTGTGTAGCGATGCTGCTTTTGTTCACTTCGTCCCATCCATATTTTGGGCTCACGATAACCAGCAATATGTTGCGAAAGATATCCATTAATGCTGTATCACAATTTGGAAACAAAATTACAAATAATAATTGATTTCACAAAAGCCACAGATTATAACGCTCGGATTTCTGTGCCAATTTGCCGTAACGTCATATAAGTAACTTTACCATCACCGATACAGACTAATTAGATTTTATTTAGTAACTTTGCCCCATAGAATACTCGGAAAGCAATGATTTGGGAATGGTTCATAGCACGTAGGCTGGCATTGCGCGGAACTGGCGCCAATGGTTCGCTCAGCCTTACCATCGCACAGGTGGGAATAGTGCTTTCGCTTGTGGTGATGATTCTGGCCATTACCATCGTAACTGGTTTCAAGGATGAGGTGTCGGGTAAAATCTATAATCTGGATGCTCACGTTAAAATCACCAATTCGCTCTTGGGGAATCCCGATCAAGAAGTGAATACGATTAATTATGCCGAAGTGGCAAATATCCTGAAGAACGAACCGACGATAAGTGCCCGCATAAAAAACGTGTCGCTTGTGGTGGAAAAATCGGCGGTAATCAAGACCGATTCCGACTTTTGCGGTGTTATTTGCCGCGGCGTGGACAATGGCTTCAACTGGGATTATTTCTCAAATGCCCTTGTGGATGGTCGATTGCCGAAATCCAGTGAGCAAAACGAAGTGATTATTTCACGAACCATTGCCCGTAAAATGAATCTGGGAGTGGGCGACAGGGTTTATGCGTATTTTATCGATGACCGTATGCGTGCCCGACGGCCAGTGATAGTGGGTGTCTATAATACCGATTTTGAGACATTCGATGAAACGATTCTCCTGTGCAACATTGCACTTCTTCAAGGTGTGAACGGATGGAATCGCGACACGGGGAACTATGTGGCTGTGAACCTTCGCGACGTGAACAATATCTGGCAGGATTCGCACGACATCTATTCAGCGCTCTCGCGTCATGTGGTGAACGACAACCTGCCGTCGTTGTTCAATGTGAGCAACACCCAAATTGCAAATCAGCAGTTCTTTTCCTGGCTGGGCATGCTCGACATGAACGTGGTGGTGATACTGACGTTAATGATGATTGTGGCAATGTTTACCCTTGTGGCAGCGTTGCTGATGATTGTATTGGAGCGGATAAGGCTCATAGGAGTGCTTAAGGCGCAGGGTGCCACAAACGGCGCTGTGAGGCGCGTATTTCTTCTGCTTACCGGAAAACTGATACTTTCTTCGGTCATTATAGGAAATGTGTTGGGGCTGGGGTTGGCTTGGATACAGAAACATTTTCATATTCTTGCCCTTGACCCTGAAGCATACTATATGCCGTGGGTGTCAATCACAATTAATCCAACGGCGATTCTGCTTCTGAATCTGGGCGTGATACTCGTTTCATATCTCACTCTCATCGCGCCTTCGCACATAATATCATCAATAAAACCTACGACCACACTCCGCTACGAATAATGCGGGATTACAATTCAATGTTACCAGCGATTGTTACAATCATGTCGTCGGGGTTGAGATAGCTGACAGCCATCTCTTGCAGAATGGATGGCGTGATGGTGCGGATAGTGTGGACTTGAGCATTGTAGTAATCGGGCGAAAAGCCGTTGGTGAAAACATTCGACGCATATTCGGCACGGGAGAAAGGCGTGTCGAGAATCTTGGCGAGCGTGCTCATCATGTGCTGTTTCACTATGAAAAGTTCGTAGTTGCCGATTGGCTCATTTTGCAGTCGTTCCATCTCGCGTTTCACTTCATCTATTACTTGCCAGGTGTAGGCAGTGGCACACTCAGTGTCGATATCGATGTGTCCTTCGTAATTTCGTCCCGACAGAGTCGCGCTTATCCCATAAGTGAGACCTTTTTCTTCGCGGATGTTTTTCATGAGCCGACTGCCGAAATATCCGCCCAGAGCCATCACCAGGATGCGAATGGGCAGATAATCGGGGTGTGGACGTGGTGGAGTCTGCACACGGATTTTTATTGCACTTTGAACGGCATCGCTTTGGGTTATTACACCGATTTTTTTGTTTGTACGGTGCGGCACGATGTCTTCCAAGAGAGGGCAATTTGCTACTGGCGTTTGCCACTGTCCGAGGGTCTGCTCCAGTGTCTTCAGCTCGTCATCGGTAATGTGACCTGCCAGGGTTATTACAGTGTCTTTTGCTGAATAGAAATAGTGATGAAACTGCTTTGCGTCTTCGCACGTAATGGCTTTCACGCTTTCACCCGTAGCAGAACGTGAGAAAGGATGCTCCGGACCGTAATAGATGCGGTACATTTCATTCTCGGCGAGAGTGCGGACACGTTTCAACTGGTTCCTCACATAGCTTGCCATGCTGTGGGTTATCACTTCCACCTGTCGATTGGGGAATGTGGGAGTTGATAAGCTTTGGAGCAATATGTCGCAGGTTTTTGCAAAACTGGAATTAAGCGAAGATAACACAATCCCGCACCTGTGGTCGAACGATGATTGCTGCCTGAGAGTCCCCAGATAATCCAGTTGCTCGGCAACAGTGACTGCGTCCTGTTTTGCGTTTCCCTCGAATATCGCCGATGCCGTGATTTCGGCAAGAAGAGGGGAGGACTCTTCATAGCATCCGCCGGGGACATATATCGACAGTTTGTTCACGTCGTCTTCTCCGTCGCCCACAACCATCAGTTTCATGCCATTAGGCAGGGTAATCACCTCTGGCATGGTAAACTCAATGTCCATGTCATAACTGACTGCCGGGGCTTTATCTCTCTGTGCCATATCTCCTTTTATTCCTTCTTATTTCATCTTTCACTTCCTGCGCACAGCGAAAGAAACTCTTCAGCGCGAGCCAAGTCTTGAGGCGTGTCAATTCCAATGGTCTCTTCGTTGCTTATACCGACGCGGATAGTATAGCCGTTCTCAATCCAGCGGAGTTGTTCAAGCGACTCGGCAATTTCCAGCGGCGACTGAGGCAAACGAGTGATTTGCTCAAGCACTTTTGCCCTGTAGGCATACATCCCCAGGTGCGTGTAGAATTGAGTTGATTTGGGCCAGTCTTCAGGCTCAATTCCTCGAACATACGGTATTACCGAGCGGGAAAAATAACGTGCGTTCATGTTCTTGTCCACCACCACTTTGGGTGAGTTGGGATTTGACAGTTCAGGGAATGGACGCGTTGGCGGGAATGGCTTAACCAGGGTGGCAATGTCGGTCAGCGGGGCGTCAAAACACTGCATGATGGATCGCAACTGTTCTGCCGAGACAAATGGCTCATCACCTTGGATGTTGATTATGACGTCTTCACCGCCACCATTTTTCTCGTAAGCTTCAAAGCAACGGTCGGTGCCGCTTTTGTGGTCGGCACGCGTCATCACGGCCTTGCCGCCGAAACGATTTACTTCTGCAACGATTCGTTCATCGTCGGTGGCAACGATTACATTACTCAGAACCTGGCTCACTTGCATCCACACCCGTTCTATTACGCTGTGGCCGCCCAACTGTGCCAGTGGCTTGCCGGGGAAGCGGGTGGAAGCGTATCTCGCAGGAATTATTCCAATAAACCTTAAATTTTCCATTATATATTATTTATTCAGCCACAAAGTTACATAATTAAAGGAAAACTGTAAACTCATTTTTCACCAAATTATTTGCCGCCTTAACCCAGTTCGGCCTAATGACCGATTTGGCTTTAATGTGCGACGAGTGGTACACTCCCATGCACCACTCGTCTTGAAATGCTAATTCTTGTATAGTGTTATTTCTTTATGAATTCCACGCGGCGATTCTTGGCGCGACCTTCGTCGGTCTTGTTGTCGGCAACGGGTTCGTGCGAACCTTTGCCCACTGGTTTCAGGTTCCATTCGTCCACCCCAAGACCCACAAGAGCTTTCACAACGGCCTCGGCTCGTTGCTGTGACAACGGGTCGTTGATCTTGTCGCTGCCCTGATTGTCGGTGTGCCCTTGAACCTCAAAACGTACGTTCGGGTTTTTCTTCATATAATCTGCCACTTTCTGGATTTCGTCCATCGATTCACCCTTGAGCGTGGCCTTGCCGGTCTCAAAGAGAATGTTGTTGGTAACGAACTTGCCGGTCTCAGCCATGGCTTTTTCCACTGCGGTCATGCTCTGTTCGTTGCGGTCGTAGAGAGCCACAGCGCCCTTTGCCAGACGAACGTTGGTGATATATGTGATGTGGTCATCCCAGAATTCTGTGCTCAGAGTAAAGTAATCTGCAGCAAGAGCGTTAGGAATGTTGATTACACGTTGATTGTTGATGTAAACTTTCAGCGCACGTTTGTTGAACGAAAGTGCAAAGTGGTTCCAGTCGTTGTAATTGTAGATGTTTTCCAAGGAATAATTCCCTTGAATCTGACTGTCAGTATTTGGCTTGGCAATATCCCATCCCATATTGTATGTGAACAGGTATATCTGGGAAATGCCCTGGTCATCGGCTTTCTTTAACCATAGACTATAAGCCGAGTTGTGGTCTTCTTCTCCTGTAATGAAGAAATCGAATTCCAGTGTATAAACTTCAGGAAGATACTTCTGGTTGCCGTCTTCGATGAGGGGGGTGATTTCTGTATCGGAGCCATGTTCGAATTTGATAGCCTTCTTGCCGTTCATGACAGCGACCTCGGCATTATTGTTCAGCAAATCCCATTTTGAAGGGAATTCGCCCATTTGCTCGCCGGCAAAGTCGTCTTCGAAAATCACCACTGAACCAGGCACGAAATCGCTCTTCACCTCTTCGCCCTTGGCTTTCTTTTTATCAACGTTTTTCACGTTTTGATTTTCATAAGTTTGTTCAGATTCCTGGCTCTCGGCATTTTTGTTTTTCTTGTTCTTCTTGCCGTTGAGCACATCGTCCATTGCATCGTCCACAGCGTCGTCCACTTTCTGGGTCACCTTGTTTTCAACCTTGTTTTTCGCACTGTTTATCGCACGATTACCCAGGTTTTTCAAAAGTTGTGCGTTCATAGCCGGGCACAGAATCAGTGCCGCTAGCACCATGAGAATACTTAATTTTTTCATTTCAGTTTATGGTTAAAATGTTTATGTTTTCTTGAATAAAGTGTTGTTTGTGAAATGCAAATATATACAATCTTTTTAACTTGACAAATATTTAATGTTGAAAACAACGTGCATCCCGATTTTGAATGTAGTTAAACTACTCATTTCGCTGGCGCACCGCCTCATAGAGAAGAATTGCCGCACTAACCGAAACATTGAGCGAGTCCATTGCGCCGTTCATTGGTATTCTGATATGGGCATCGGCTGCGTGGCGCCAAGCATCGGTGAGTCCGGTGTCCTCAGTCCCCATTACAATAACGGTGGCATGGCGCATGTCGGTGTGGTAATAGAGTTCGGAATCCTGTAGTTGTGCTGTCAGTATTCTTATCCCATGGGATTTCAGGAACAAGATACATTCTTCGCTGGAACATTCCACAACAGGGATGCGGAAAACCGAACCTATGGAACTACGGATGAGGTTAGGGTTGTAGAGGTCGGTCTTGCTGTCGCACAGAATCACAGCATCTGTGCCGGCAGCCTCTGCACTTCGCAGAACTGCGCCCACGTTTCCGGGCTTCTCCACGCTCTCAAGGACGGCAATCAGCGGGTTCTCGCTGAGGTGCAAGTCGGCGAGCGTCAGCATCCGGGGCCTGACTATCGCAATAATCCCCTCAGTGCTGCCGCGATATGCAATCCGTTCGTAAACCTGCCTGCTGACCTCAATCATTTGGGATCCGGATAAGGATAATTGACCAAGGTCAATATCATTGCAGAACTGGCGGCAAAAGTAAATTTCCTTTATCTGAAATCCTGCGTCGATGCAATGACCCAACTCCCGCCTGCCCTCAACCACGGCAAGTCCGGACTCGCGTCGCACCGACGACTTCTGCTGCAGCTCCACGAGGCGTTTTATCCGTGGGTTCTGCGTGCTGTTTATCTTCAGGTTTTCTTCCATTTCCATTTCACTTGATTTGACGAAGTTACACAAAAAAGTGCAGATTATTGTTATAATTCATGAGTTTTGCATTAAATCGGAATCCCAAAAGTTCAA
>JAGCVR010000195.1 GCA_017962285.1 Muribaculaceae bacterium
AAGCCCCAGATCCTCGGCCTGCAGCTGAACATAACTGGCGGCTATGGCAGCATCCTCCACCCACACGTCGCTCTTGGCAGGGTCAGCGCTAACCACAACGGCAAGTGCGGCACGGCCTATGGATGTGGCGTAAAGCGGTTTGCAGGTCGCCAACTGCTCAAGTTTCGCGCGGTCCTCAACCACGGTAAAATGCCACGAGCGGGCGTTTTTCGACGTCGGGGCGAGCAATGCCGCCTCCAGCAGCAGCCGCACCTGGTCGGCATCCAACGCTTCTCCGGTGTATTTGCGGATGCTACGGCGACTGATTATAAGTTCATGGAAATCTTTCATCGTTTTTTCTTTTTGTTTGTTACAAAGTTACAAACATTTAGTCCATTTTTCCACTTTTTCCCATAATTTTGATTATCTTTACTGAGATTTTTCACTGAATCCCGACCATGACCTACGATCAGCAAACTTTAACAGACATTGCACGCCAGTTCCAAATCCCGCAGGAAATCACACAGGTTGCCCCACTGGGCGACGGTTTCATCAACGACACGTTTGTGGTCTTGACACAAGCCTCGAAACGATACATCCTTCAACGTAAAAACAAGAACGTATTCCCCGATGTGCCTGCCATGATGGACAACATCTTGCGCGTTACAAGCCACATCCGCCGGAAAGTGACTGAGGCGGGCGGGGACTCGGAACGTGAAGTACTTACCGTGATACCGGCTTTAAACGGCAAGCCGTATTAGCTGGACCGTGAGGGTGACTACTGGGCGGTTTGCCTCTATATTGAACAATCTGTTACATTCGACCGGGCCACAACTCCTTCGCTGGCATATAAAGGCGGTCAGGGCATCGGCCGTTTCCAGACACTCCTTTCCGATTTCCACGAGCCTCTTGCCGAGGTGATAAAAGGATTCCACAACATGCGGTGGAGGTTCACTCAGTGGGACGAGGCGGTAAATGCCGACAAGGCGGGAAGGGTTGCTGCGCTAAGTGAGGAAATCGGCTGGATTGAAAGCCAGCGGCGAGAGATGATGGATTTCCAGCAAATGATTGAAAGTGGAGAAATTCCCAAGCGGATTGCGCACAACGACACTAAAATCAGCAACATCCTCTTTGACGACGACGGCAATGTCCTCTGCGTCATCGACCTCGACACCGTCATGAGCAATTCTTCGCTGTGCGACTTTGGCGACGCCATCCGCTCCTATACCAACACCGGTGCTGAGGATGACCCGTCTCTGGAGAACGTGAGCATGAGCATGGAAATGTTCACTGCCTACACCGAAGGATACCTGAGCGAACGGCACGACACGCTGACCGACTCCGAGAAGCAGTGGCTCGCTTTTTCGGCACGTTTCATAACATTTGAGCAAGTGCTCCGATTCCTCATGGATTACATCGACGGCGACACATATTATAAAATAGCCTATCCCGAGCATAATCTCGTGCGGACACGGGCGCAATATCGCTTACTCCGCTCAATGGAAGAGCAATATCCCGAGATGTGCCGCACGGTTAGCGACATCCTCTCAAAACACAAATGATTTTATGAATTATATTAACCATAAATGAAATACCGACATGAAAAAACATTTATTCTTTCTGCTATTCCTCTTTACGACTGTGATTGCAGCCGCCGGCGATTACGTAGCCGACATAAACAGTTCCACCACAAAACGCGATGAAGGACGAAGGGTCGTCTATGAGATGAACGTGGGCTCATTCACCGCCGAAGGCACCTTTGCCGCCGCATCGGCACGGCTGGAAGAGCTGCGTGCCTTCGGAATCGACGTGGTATGGCTTATGCCCATCTATCCTCGTGGTTCTTCGGGCAGTCCCTATGCCGCCACAAACTTCAAGCAGACCAACCCTGCCTATGGAACAATCGCCGACCTGGGTACCCTTGTAACCAAAGCCCACAGTCTGGGCATGGAGGTGTGGCTCGACTGGGTCCCCAATCACACCGCCACCAATGCCGACTGGGTAACATCCCACCCCGAATACTACGCACAAAGCGGCGGACAGATGATTCACCCAAACAACTACAACGACGTGTGGCAACTCGACTACACAAACAGCGGACTGGTCAACGCCATGAACGACTGTCTCAAATTCTGGATCGACCAGGCCGACATCGACGGATACAGGTGCGACTACATCAGCAGTTCGCGCATTCCAGCCTCATACTGGCAGGCGACCATTCCCCTTATCAAGAACTACAAGACCGGAAAGAAAATAACATTCCTCGGTGAAGCCGACATCGCAACCGATGCCACCAGGCTGAAAAACGTGGGATTTGACTACGACTACGCATGGCAGTTCCAGAGCAATCTCGCCAGTTATGGCGGCTCCAATACTCAGGCGGCACAACTGAAAACAATTGGCACACGACTTCTCAATGCTTCCGCCGAACTTACGTTCGGACGTATGCTCTACGTAACCAACCATGACCAGAATTTCAATGATGGCGGCAAAACACTTTCGCAAATGTATGGCGACAACCGTTACCCACTCACCGTGTTCGCTGCCACACTCTATGGTATGCCTCTCATTTACAACGGACAGGAGACAGGCGGAAATCAGATTCTAAATTATTTCAGCGATACAAAAATCAACTGGAACACACGCGATGACAAAATGTTCAACACTTTGCGGACCCTATGTGCCCTGAAGCATGAAATAGAAGCAGTTTCCGACGCGAAGCAGGCTTCATCCAATCCCGCAGTTACGTGGAATACCGTATCGGGTAGCTCATCCATACAGGCTTATACCCGAAAACTTGGTGACAGCGAACTGCTCGTTATCCTCAACATGGGCACGGCATCTGCCACCGCATCAATCAGCGGCATCAATGCCGGCGCATGGAGCCTGTGGCTCAACAGCGAGACCGTGGCGCGTGGCGTGAGCCGGCATCAGGAACAATTGAACTCAAGTCACACCTTCACTCTCGAAGCCAAGGGCTACAGAGTCTATGTCCGCGGAACATATAGCGAAGAGACCATACCCGAAATTGAGATAAATTACTACACACCAGTTCTCGAAAACGAGAACGAGGTTTCGGTCTTTCTTGAGACATCCACCGAGGGCAATTACTTTGTATGGGTGTGGGGTTCTCTCGGGGGAGGCGAAGCCTACACCACGAGCGGCGCATGGCCGGGCGACGGCATGACACTCATGGGAAAGGGAACAAATGGAAATCTCATTTACAAATATGTTCAAACCAAGACCTCTGGCATCCCCGAATATCTCATAATAACCCAATTTGACAATGGCGCCGAAACAAGGCGACTGTGGGACGGCACTCCTTTCGTCAACCATGGCTATTACATCGACGGCACAACATACAGCGATGCTGTAAAACCTGCTGTCATCACAGCAACCGACGGTATTGAGGACATTCCATTCCTGCGAAACAATGATAACTCACTGATATTTGATCTCAACGGACGACTCGTGACTCAACCAATGAGTCCCGGCATATACATCCGCGACGGACAGAAATTCATAGTAAGATAAGCACAGAAAACTCGCAAGAACCGTCCACAAACATATTTACAACATATTTACAAGCAGATTTGCCCATTAACCAAAACGGTATCTGCTTGTTAACTTGTCAACTCGTTTACTAAAAAAGTATCTGCTCGTTAACTTGTTAACTCGTTTACTCGTTTACTTGCCAACTAAAAAAGTATCTGCTCGTTTACTTGTCAATTCGTTTACTCAACTCCCGCCGATACTTTTCCAGATACTTGCGCAGGCGAGCCTTGCGTGCCTTTTCACGCTTTGCCTTACGTTTTTCAATCTCCTCGCGACGGTATTCCAGATAATTGTCGGCCATAGTGCTCTTTTCAGTTCATTTCTGAGCAAACGAATCGCTGAACAACGTGCGGTTCAGGATGGACCTGCCCAGCGTCAGTTCATCGGTGTATTCAATCTCATTCCCCACACTCACGCCACGGGCGAGCATCGCTATCTTCACGTCGGGGAACGGGGCAAGACGACGGAAAATATAGAAATTGGTGGTGT
>JAGCVR010000196.1 GCA_017962285.1 Muribaculaceae bacterium
GAAAGCGACGTATCGGCCTTCGCTGCTTCGGTGGGGTCGAAATGCACCCCGGAGTCGGTGATGATGAACTTTATACATTCACCGTTCGACTGAGCCTCGACCGACACCTCTCCCTCGGTTTCGGCGGGATAGGCATACATCATCACGTTCACCACAGCCTCCTCAACAGCCAGCCTTATTTGATGCTGCAAAGTGGTGTCGAGCTGGAGCTGCTGCGATATTTCTTCCACAAACGAGCCAAGACGTGGAATCTGCGCGACATCGTTGGGTAATACAAGTTTACGCCCAAGTATATCCTTGAACGGCTTTGGCTCGTATCTTATCACAAGCAGCGTCAGGTCGTCGCTCTGCTCCGCATCCTGCACAAAGCGGTGCACATCGCCGGTGATGGCTTCCACAAGTCCTTCTGCCGTATTCTGCAGCTGTTGCCGATATCGGTTCAGGGTGTCGAGCATTCTCTGCTGCCCGTACTGCTCGTGACGCACATTCATGGCTTCAGTAACACCGTCGGTATAGAGGAACAATACGGAACCAGGCTGCAGGGTAATCTCCTGAATGGAGTATTTTACGTCATCGAACACTCCCACGGGGAGATTCGGATCGGCGGCCAGCATCTCAGCATTCTCGCCAATCAGCACTGGTTTGTCGTGCCCCGCATTGCTGAACCGCAGGCGACCGGTGGGGATGTCAAGAACACCCGCAAACATGGTGACAAACATGTTGCGGTCGTTGTTGCGGTAAAGCGACTTGTTGATAGTCTGCATGATATTTCCGGGATTGCTCTCACGCTCCGTGGCGGCATGGAACAAAGCCTGGGCCACCGCCATCACCAATGCCGACGGGACGCCTTTGCCGCTCACGTCGCCTATGCAGAAGTAGAGTTTCTCGTCGCGCACGAAGTAATCGTAGAAATCCCCTCCCACTTCCTTGGCAGGTAGCAGAACACCGCTAACATCCACATCGTTATGCCGTGAAAGCGGTTGGGCAAGATGGGGAAGCATCGCCTTCTGGATTGAACTCGCAATGCGCAATTCGCTGCTTATGCGTTCCTGCTCCAGATTCACACGGTGGAGCTTATTCTCATTGATGGCAAAATTACGGATGATGTAAGTGAGCATGGCACTCGCGATGAGCAATAGGATAACGATGTTGAGCATCATCCAATTGAGCTTGCCATAGACCTCATTGTCATAACACACCACAGCCAGTTGCCAGTGAGGATTTCCCTTCAGGAAAGCATGGAATATGGTGCCGTTTGAACCGTCCGCATCACTCTCGAAGTAGATTATTCTACACACCGATTCGTCATACTTGCCCTGAACTTTGTCTTCTTTGACAAGACGAGCCACCTGACCGGCATCACAGTGCCGGCGGTGTTTGTCCGACGGAGACACTATAGGCTGCCCCGATTCAGTCAGCAACATTGCAAACGATGACGGGTGAAGGTGGTGAGAGTTGATTGTGTCGCTCAGCCAGCTGAGCGACATATCGATGCCGAACACTCCCACCAGTTTATTGTCGTTGTCGTGAACGGGATGCGCAAAGGTGGATATGAACTGCCGCTTCCCGATGGTATCGACGTACGGGTCGCTCCAGTTATCATCGTTTGTCCCGATGGCATCGGTGAAAAAGTCAAGCTTTGTGTAATCGTGATTCGGCCCGGAAATCTGGCGCGCCTCTATCTCGTTTCCCACTTTCAGACAATACGGCTCGAACAAGCGGCCTTTATCACTATAGTAGTCGGGCATGAAAGCCATGCCGGCTCCCACCAGATGCGGATTATTCTGCAGCAGCCATCGGGCAATCTCGTAGATTGAGTCGGGCTGATTCAAAGTGCGCCTTACGTCAAGCTCATTCTCCCTGACGCTGATTTCAGCATTATTGAGCATGCTCTTGATAAGGATTGCCTTCAGTGTCAACTCCAGCCCGGCATGATACTCAAGCTCGGTTTTCAGAATTTTGTGGGTGTAGAAATACTGCGCACCGAGAATCAGCAGCACAGAAAGGGCCGCCAGGACTATAATGCCCAGGCTCTTCCTGAAGTTTATTTTCGGACGCTGACCCATCTCGTCAAAACTGCTTACAAATTGAGCAACATGTCTTATCAACTAGCAAATTTACACATTTTCCGCAAATTAAAACGCTGCAACCGGCAGGATTTATTCTTTCGGATTGCGGATTATCCAGTCGAAGGCATGCCTTAGCTCCTCGGCCTGATAACCCACACATTCCTGCTCAAACTCGGTGGCGGCAGGACCTTCCACATGATACACGCTGCCTTCGTGGAAATAGAAACGGCGGTCGAAGCGTTTGCCTTTTTCGTCATAGTCCTGAGTCAGGGCAAACACCAGCCGTTGGCTCGAGTTGTCAAAAAGATACTCCTCGTGGAATTTCTGCTTACCCACATTGTAGTCGCGGGTAACGAAATAGAGGGGATAATAGAAGAAATGCGGGTCGCGGTCGTCACCTTCGGCAAGCCAGTATGTCCCCTGCACGGTGGTGTAGTAGAAATGGAGTTTCTCGTTGGATTTGCCTTTGCCACGCACAGTGTAGCCAAAGTCGATAACCATCTCGCTGCCCATTCCCTTGTTCTTCTTCATTGATTCATTAGCCTGCTGATAGGCATCATTGATCGATGCAATAACGGGGTCGGGCTGCTCTGCCGTTGCGGCAAGAGCCATTATCATGCAAACGGATAACAGAATTTGTCGTAAACTTTTCATAACGCTATGTTTTTTATTTGTTTGTTGTTTCGGTAACATTCAGTTAGTTAAGCCATCAGAGGCTCAGCAGCGACATCAGGCGGGCGGTGATTTCCTTTGCGCTTTCGGTGTCGCTGCCTATCGGTGTCTCAATGGTGGGTGTCTCCGGAACCGAAGTGGAAATCACCAGATGGAATTCTTTCTCCAGATAAGGATTCTGCGCGTTGTAGAACGTGACGTTGGTAATCTTGTCGCGCTGCACAGGCTGTCCCTCAATCACTATTTCGTTTTCATAGACCAGAATCACGGCATTGAGTTCGTTGCTGCGCGTAGCATCCGTCACAAGGATTTCTTCTGGTTCGCCGTGCATAGCCACATAGTCATCGACCGTTTCTTCGGATGTGTTTCTGCGGTCATTGATGTATCCGCCCGAGTTGCGCTTCACAAACAGCACGAAAATGCAAAGCAAAACAATCATCGCCAGGACAAAAATGCCCAGAGTCGTCGGTGGCATAAGATTCTGAAGTAGTTCCATATATCTCAAGTTTAATTATTCTTTAACCGCTACGGCATACATCTAGATGTCTTTCTAATCCTACAGCAGCATGACGCGCGATGCGTCGAAGTAGATTTCCTGTCCACCGAACAGTTTTGAGTCATGCAACGGCAGAAACAGCTTGTCATAGGATTCTTCTGTCAATTCCTGTTTTTCCGGACGTGGCAGACCCATCATGTCCAGCATCACATATTCATCGTCAACGCTGGTCACCTTCAGCGGGAAATCCTCCTTGCCGTTACCGCTTGAGAAAATTGCACGCGCCAGCAGTTTTGACCTGAACGACGCAAGTTTCAACTCCTTGTCGGCATTCTCATCGTTGATTCTTATCTGCGGATTGTTCCTCAACGTGAAAAGCGCATAGTAATAGTTGTTCGACAGCGACAGCGGATTGGCCTTGACCGCTTCCGCAATCAGCTTCATGGCACGCTCGGTATCACCTTTTTTCATCGCCGACCTCGCATCCATGCTCTCGCTCATGGGATTCCTCTTATAGAACGACTGCCCCATGTACGCCACCAGCACTTCCCTGACGCTCAAGGTGGAATCGCCAAGCGCAACTCGCCCTATCAAAGCCTTGACGCTGTCGGGGTGGTTCTCCACAAGGGCACTGATTTCGTCCCATGATAAGTGGAAATTATTAAATTTATCACTGTCCGACGCCCACGTCATAAGCGAGCATAAAGCAACGAAGATAACAAGAAGTGTCCGTTTCATAATTTCAAAGTTTTATATATCAGTCTTGTCCTGTGGCAAAGATATGAATTTTCATCAAAAAACTCATTGATTTCGTGCTTTTATTCTGATTTTATTTCAAATTCTTGAAAAGACCGTCCAAAAGGGCTTTAATTGCTTGCTGGGAGCGGACCACATGATGCGCAACAGGCAACAGGCTTGGCGCAGGTGGATGAGCCAGTCCCGCCGCCACGGTTATGTCGGCATGACGCATCGCCTCAAGGTCATTATGTCCGTCGCCCACAAAAACC
>JAGCVR010000017.1 GCA_017962285.1 Muribaculaceae bacterium
CATTGCGAAAGATGACTTATGTGATTGCAATTTGAACGCAAAAACGGTTCAAATGCTTTCATTTTGAAAAACGCGTATTAATAGTAATCCGTATCGCCTAAGGGAATCAGTTTAGACGGGTCAAGCTTATATGGGGTTATGGTTACCGGCCTGATGTCATCCTCCGTGAGACGGAAGAATTCCCAGCCACCTCCACTGTTACGCATTATCAGGTTGCCATTGTCCTTAAGGGTGTAAAGAGCAATTCCAGGCCTAACATTCTGATCTTTTCGGGCGTTTTTCTCAAAATCAATGGATATGGTCTTGGTCTTCTCGTCGAAAGAGTAATACTTTATCTCCGTCCAGCCACTCTTGCTCGACTTGCTTCTTAACCGGCCTTCGTATATGCCGAACTCATTGTCCTCGGGAAGATACACAATCATCGTAATATAGTCATCTTCGGTAACCTTGCCTTTCAGCTCAAGGGGAACCCAGACGCCGTTGAACTGGCTCAAGTCGAAATTATCGTTATTGAACACCACCGGCACGCGGAAACCACGTTCTGTTTTTCCGGAACCGATAGGTATTTCGTATGGCTTAGCCTTTGCCAGTTGCACATGTCCAATGATGTCTTTCAGGTTATCGTAGTCCGGTGCTTTGATGTCCACCGAATCGGGTGCACCATATTGCAGATAGTGGAACACGGTGCATTTCCCCACCTTCTCTTCCTTTTCGCTGGTCTTCAGGTCGAGGCAATATGGAGCTCCTGTATCGTTCTTGGCGCGGAACAATGGCGTGCGGCGCCCCTTGAATTTCATCTCGCAGAGCAGTTTGGGGTCGTTTTTCATGCTCACCGAATCGTAGCCGTAATACTTGGAATGAAGTACAGTCTCATCCTTTTTCAGCGACTCGTCCACAGCATAGAAATAAAGTGTGGAATTCAGTGTGGGCAGCACTTCATTCCTTATTTTTTTGCGAGCTTCCATGGCACGCTTGTGGAAGTCTTTCTCAATCACGTCGAAGATGATTCGGTTGGTGTTCTGGGTCAAGGCTTCCATTGCGTGGAACTTATACAAAAGCTGGTGACTGCGCACAATGTTGTTATCAAAATTCGCCTCAAAGTTCAGGTCATCAAAGCTTTCCTTTTTCACTGACCTTTGGTCATTCAGTATAAGTGAACCCGATCTTCTACACAGGCTGAACAAACGGAGGAATTCATCGTAATCGGAAGGAATATTGGGAGCTTCAGCTCTTAATTTTTTAAACAAGGCCGGAAGGTCGCCATGCAATTCGGGAATCAATCGGTTATAAGAAACTGCTATGTCTTTAGCTCTATTCTCAATATATTGCTTCCACATAATCAACTTAACATCTTGAGGAAGGTCGGTCCAAAAGATGTTCACATATTCATCGTAAAGTCTCTTTATCTGGTCGCTCACTTCAGCAATACTCTTTGCGTTGGGATTAGCCTCCTTTATGGCATAGATGGCCTCGGCCCATCCTTTCCCCAATCCATTCAGCGGAACTTCGCTTTTTATTCCCAACTTTCGCAGTGGCACCCAATTATCAAGACGCAAATACTCGTGATAGGCACCTTCCTCAATGGTCATGGGCGTGCCAAATGGCGCTACCGCACTCACATATTTCTGATTGATGGCATAAACCTTTGTGGCGGCGAAACCTGCCACACAAGCCCAACCGCAAATTAAGGCACCTGCAGATAACCCGGTTGCGACTACCCCGGTCGTTACTGCCCCGGCGAATGAAGCAACCGTGCCAACCGTGCTGACCCAAGCGAAATAATGAGACCAGCGGTTTTCTTCTTCCACTTTCTGGGGTGAGATTGCTCGCATAGTCATATCTTTCTCACGCTGGTCGAGTATCCACCATCCCAAAGCAGTCAGTGCAAGCCCCAAGACAGCACCTGTAGCATCAGAAATCAGTCCGATGGAACCGGTCACGGTAGCGATAGTGGAAGAAATATCATTTCCAAGTCCAAACATATCCAAGGCTTCTGTGGTTCCGGAACCGGTGGGGACTCCGCCACCTTGATTAAGGATATCGTAAATGGCTTCGGAATTCTTGCTGGTTTTGCGCAGGAACTTCTCAAATTCATTTGTGGGTATTACCGCCACTTTTTTCATAGCTTGAGTAGCAGTGCCAGTGGGGTCATATTCCACAAATACCGAGCCATCGACATAATTTCTCATATCATTGTAGAACTTCTCAAGCTGCTCACGCGAAAGTTCCTCGGTGGCATAATCGCTGAAATGGTCCACATAAGCCGTACACGACTTGCCGTCGTCGGCAACGGTATAGAACACCTCTTCCCACTTTCCTGTGTCATGATTGAGCCACAGCACATTCTGCAACGCCCCGGGACCGTTATGAATCGGCAAGGTTACCTCAACCTCGGTACCGAACTTATCCTGACCCGATGTAAGGGAGATGTTATACGTGTGCAGTTCGTGCCCATAGGTCGGGTCGGTCTTTACAGGCAAGGTCTGAACCACCAACGTATCGTTTGGGTTATGCAGGTTGTAATCTCTCACATCCACCATCACACCCTGCTCAGAGAAGATGATAGCCGACGTATCGACAGAGATTGCTCCAGATACAGTCGGACTTTTCCTATACTCCTCTTCGGTGAAACTCACGTCGATAAACTGAGGGTTGCCAGGTGAATTTTCGGGCGTAGGTTCAATAACCTTTTCGGGCGTGGACAGGTACTTGTCGTCAAGAACCAGATTGTCATACTTTGAGGTATCGCCTTCGCCACCGCCACCGGAGCATTTTTTCCAAACGAAAAATGCTGCAGCGGCAATCAGAAGGACAACCAGGATTTTTCGCAACCATTTGCCTCCTTTTTTAGGCTTGGGTGCGGCTTGTTGTGGGTAAGAATGATTATCCATATTACTGTTTATTTTGAATATTATTATTGTTTCAAGAGTTTTCTGTTTATGGTTTTATCAGCAGCTGGATGGCTCATGGAGCCACGGCTCTTGTCTCAACGGATAAAGTTGGTTGAGATTCTGGTTGGCTCAGTTGCGGGTAGTCCGTTCTGTTCGCGCTCTGTTGCAATGGCTTTCATCAGGAATGCCATGTTTCGTCCGAGTACCCGCATCACCTGCAGTCCCTCCTCGTCCTGCAACACTTCCTGCGGAGTGTTCCCATGCACCATGTTCCAGTATCGGCTCGATGCCACAGGCATTTCACTGAGCAGGAAGAATTTGTTCAGTTCATCGAGTGCCGCTGTTGTTCCGGCACGGCGCGCCGATACCACGGCAGCGCCCACTTTCATGGCCTTCGAAAATTGCGTTGAATAGAACAATCTGTCCAGAAACGACACCAGGGTGCCGTTGGCACCGGCAAAATACACTGGAGACCCCACCAGCAGGGCATCGGCTTGCTCAAACTTCGCCGCCACCTCATTCACAAGGTCATCATCGAAAACGCATTTTCCAAGTTCCCTGCACCTCCGGCAGCTGATACATCCACGCATCTGCAAGTGACCCACATGGATTATCTCGGTGGCTATTCCATTCTTCTCAAGTTCCTCCGCCACCACCTGCAGAGCAGTGAACGTGCAGCCTTTCGCATTGGGGCTTCCATTGATTATAAGTGCTTTCATTGATTATTATTTTTAGGGTTTCAGCTTTGTATTTAGCAAATATACAAATAATTATCCACAAATAAAAATCCACAGCCAAACTTCTTTCAGGAAGGATTTAGCGGAGAAGCCCGGTTTGTGTGAACAGGCGGCGATAAGCGTCGGCTTTACGCTCAAGGGCAAGTGGATAGGCGCGCGATGTGGATGGCATCCGCCACAAGGTGAATCGATGACCTGCCACGATGCAGTCCTCGCTCTCCCCCACTCGAGGCAAAGGAACCTGCGCGATGTCAGCCACCACCTGCGTGGCTTTCTCTCCAGTGGTTACAACATGAGCAATGGAGGGACACCGGGCGAAGAATCCGACAAGATCCAGCGGCTCCACAAGATCCAGGAATTTGTCGCTGGCATTGTCACGAAGTCTGCGCACAGTCACAGCTGTGTCGTAGAGGGCAATGCCTTTTTCTCGTAGAAAATCCTCAATTTCCTTCTGCCTGAATTTCCCGGCGCCGGCATCCCAGAAGCGGTCCCTGTCGCCGAAGAAAACGATTCCCATCGCCCTCCACATATCGTTGATTTTGTTAGGATAATAGAAAGGCATGCTCCATCGCTCCGGCTTTGGAGGAAACGTACCCAGCATCAGTATGGTGGCATTTGTCGGGACAAATGGCTCGAATGGATGGCGTTCTAACGGGATTTCGGCGGTCATAGTCATTTTTTTATACAAAGTTTTTACAAACATAATAAAAATCTGCAATTTTATCATTATTTTTGCAGATAGAAAATAAACAAAAAGTATCAGATATGAAACTCAAAGTATTATTTGCCGGTGCTGTTGCAGCCCTCTTATTCACTGCATGCAACACATCGAAAGACATTCCTTACATGATAGGAATTGACCAAGTTCCCGCTGAAGTGCTCAATGCTTCGGCAAGTCTCGCCGATCCTGTAATAGTTCCTGGCGACCAGTTGCAAATCACAGTAACCAGTGGCAATCCATCGGTACCCGATGCTGTGAAGCCGTTCAACCGCGGAGGATACATCAATGCTGAAAGCGGTGCAAACATCACATCAGGTAACAGCGAAGCTGCTAATTCCATGCTCTATTACCTTGTGGACAGTAAAGGCGACATTGAATTCCCAATGCTCGGCACGCTCCATGTGGGAGGCATGACAAAAAGTGCCCTTGCAAGCCAGATTGAGAGTCAGATTTATCCCCGTTATCTGAACGACCGCCCGGGTGTGGAAGTGCGACTTCACAATTTCAAAGTGTTCCTGCTTGGCGAAGTGGGACGTCCTGGAATGGTGACCGTAACCAACGAACGCATGAATATTCTTGAGGCAATTTCCATGGCAGGCGACCTCACCATTCAAGGAAAGCGCGACAACGTCCTTGTAATTCGCACCGATGCCAATGGCAAACGCACCACTGCAAGAGTAAGCCTCAATGACAAGAGCCTTATTACGTCGCCGTATTTCAACCTTCAGCAAAACGACATCATCTATGTGGAGCCAAATGCCACAAAGGCACGCTCCTCGTGGTCAATACCGCCGGCGCTGACGCTCACGGTAAGTTCGCTTGGCACAATCATGTCGATTGTGACATTTGTGGTAGCACTTACCAAATAAAGATATCACGTTAATAGCGAGGCATGACCTCAAGAAACAATTAATCCGGTTCGGCCAAATGACCGAATCGGATTAGTTTATGTGTTTTTTTCAGAAATCGTAACCGAGTGTTAGGAAGAAGTTGAGGCGGTGAGTGTAACTGCTCCAGCCGAAAGATGCTCCGAGGGGACCAAGTATGCTACTGTTGTAGAAATAGGCAATACTGGCACCCCATATCGGTTTATGGTCGAAAATGTTGCTGAAGGAGCTGTCGTGAGCCGCCATGCTGCCGTCAAGAACCATGTAGTGCCGTCCTTTGAGGCGTTGCTGCAAACGAAGAGACGCACTCATGAACTTGGAAGCAAAATAGTCAGTACGGCCAATTCCCACCAAGGGCAATTGCTGTGGGAAATATTTACCGTA
>JAGCVR010000018.1 GCA_017962285.1 Muribaculaceae bacterium
ATGGTATTATGGATTGCGACACGCTGTCGCGCACACGCCCCATCTCGCTGCTGTCGCGGTACACCTGCAGGTCATACGGCGCTATCATGTCGGGGTAAGTCCACACATCTCCCACATCGTGCTTGTTGAACTGTGCCGTCTGCCGTGGCAGTGCCAGCGATATGGCAACAATCGATGCCAGAAGCAGCAGTACTATTCGGATGTTATGCTTTGTCTTGCTCATTTTTCTTTCTCCTCTTTCAACTAATTCTGGTGGCGGACGTCACTCCGTCCACCTTCTTCAAACTCTTGCAAAGGCTGTTCACAACCAAGACATTGCTTATGAGAACGTCGAGTTCGCATTGAAAAACGCCCTCGTTAGCACGGATGTCGAGCCGCCTTATATTCAGAGACAAATTGGTGGAAATAAGATTTATAATCTCGTGCAGTATTCCCATCCGGTCACGGCCCTCAATCTTTACTACCGCCAGGAATGTGGTCTCCACATTTCCCCACTTTGTGTCGAGCAACCGGCTGCCATAGCTGGTCTTCAGTTTTGCCACCTGCTCGCAGTCCATCTTGTGAACCACCACTTTATTGTCCTTGTTGATAAACCCCACCACATCATCGCCCGGAATTGGACGGCAGCAGTCGGCAAGTATATAATTCCGCTTTCCACCCGAATTCTCAAGCCAGTAAACCTTATTCTTGTTAATCTTCTCGTCCACGGCCTTTACGTCGGCATCGGCAGGAACTGCCACCTTGTTCGAGGTGCCGAACGGATTGCGCAGGAATTTAGAGAATATACCCATGTTTGCCGGCTTCAACGCCTTTAGTATCTGGGGAGACAGGGCTATCTCATTGTTCCCAATCATAAAGAACAGGTTCTCCTTGTTCTGGGCGTTCTCACTGCTGATTATCCGCGGAAGCGTGTCGGAGTCGACCTTCACGTCATTCTCCTCAAAGAACTTGAACAGCATCTGTTCGCCACGTTCAATTATCTGACGGCGGTCGTGGCGGAGCGCCAGGCGCAAGCGTGTCTTGCCCTTTGCCGTCACCAGAAACTTATCCCAGTCGGCCTGTGGCTTCTGCGACTGCGACGTGAGTATCTCCACCTGATCGCCAGTGGACAGCTTATGGGAAAGAGGCACAAGTTTGTGGTTGACCTGTCCTGCTATACAATGCGTTCCTATCTCTGTGTGAAGATTGAATGCCATGTCGAGCACCGATGCATCCTTGGGCAACGTCAGCATCTGCCCATTGGGCGTGAACACCATAATCTCAGATGCAAACAGATTCAGTTTTATCGTATCCAGGAAATCTATCGCATTGGGTTCCGGATTCTTCAGAATGTCTTCTATCGTCTCAAGCCACACGGCAAGTTCACTCTCTTCCTCGCCTTCACCTATCTTATATTTCCAGTGAGCGGCAAAGCCACGTTCATCCACATCGTACATGCGCCGGCTGCGTATCTGGACCTCTATCCAGTTGCCGTCGGGACCCATGGCGGTGATATGCAATGCCCTGTACCCATTGGCCTTGGGCGTACTCACCCAGTCGCGGATGCGGTCGGGATGATGTTTGTACAAATCGGTGATGTCGCTGTAGATGTTCCAGCAGATTCGCTTTTCGTCCTGCTCATGCTCGCAGTCGAAAACAATGCGCGCAGCATACAGGTCATACACATCCTTGAATGGAATGTGCTTTGTCTCCATCTTGCGCCAGATTGAATAACGCGACTTCACCCGCGCCCTGAAATCATAGGTAAGACCCATCTTATCCAGCCGCTCCCGTATCGGTTTGGCAAAATTCTCGAATATCTCATTTCTGCGCTCTGCGCTCTCTGCAATCTGCTCGCCTATCTTTTCATACATCTCGGGATGCTCGTATTTGAAACTCAAATCCTCAAGCTCGGTCTTTATTGCAAACAGGCCCAGGCGATGAGCAAGCGGAGCATAGATATAGAGCGTCTCTCCGGCTATCTTATATTGCTTGGCTGGAGGCATCGACGACAACGTGCGCATATTGTGAAGACGGTCGGCCATCTTTATCAGGACAACTCGGATATCTTCGTTCATCGTCAGCAGAAGCTTGCGGAAGTTCTCGGCCTGGGCACTCGCCTGAGGACCGAAGATGCCGCCTGAAATCTTAGTCAGCCCATCCACAATGGTTGCTATTTTCTTGCCAAACTGAGTCTCAATGTCTTCGACTGTGTATTCCGTATCCTCCACCACATCGTGCAGCAACGCAGAGCATATGGATGTGGAGCCAAGGCCTATTTCCTGGCTCACTATCGTCGCCACTGCTATCGGATGCAATATATACGGCTCGCCCGATCTGCGACGGGCTCCGGCATGTGCCATGCGGGCAAAGTTGAACGCTTTCTCTATTATCTCAACTTTCTTGCGGTGATTACTGTTCAGATACCCCTCAAGCAAATTCCGATATGCCTGATTTATTATCTCATCCTCCTGCTCCTGACTGTATTTCTGAGTATCGTTCATCGTGATGCTTCTTTCAAGTCCTAAAATTCCAATTTACAAACTTACAAAAAACTTCTCAAAAAATAAAATCAATGCACCAATTCCGCCAATTCAAAGGGAATTTTTCATCTGTTTCGATTATGATTATTAGCAATCCCGTGTATCGTTACCTGAGTGGCGCCGAAGCCATATTCGCGGAAACTGGCATCCTGCACCTCACACTGGGGATAACAGCGGCGCAACTCGTCAAGGATGGATTTGCGCAACACACCTTCACCCTTGCCGTGAATGAAAACCACTTTCTGCCCCAGTTTATTGGCGTTGGCTTTCATCACTTCGCGGAACTTGTCCATCTGAACGGCAAGCATTGCAGCGGCATCAAGTCCAGCAGTATTGTCGATGAGTTCATAAATGTGCAGGTCCACCACCAACTTGTCATTCTTCTTGGTTACAGGCGACTGCCCGGGTCTGTTTTTGGGGCGGTCGTTACGGTTCTTTTCCCGCATTGCCCGTTCCAATGCGCCGCTATCAATCACCATGGGTTTTGCCGGCAGGTCTCGGCGCACAATCTCCAAAGAAAGAACCGGATTGTCGAAATACTCATTTGTCTGGAAACAGTGCAGTTTGTAGAATTTCGTGGTGTCGAGCTTGCGGTCAACCAGTGCGGGATTCTTTAGCCTGTACTCCTTCCCCTGCTTGAACGCCACATACTGAACTGCCACACGGTCCATGTGCGGCAAATCCTCATACCCCACTTCCTCCATAGTTTCCTGCATGTTCGGTTCTATCAACCCGTGAAAACGTGTTGTCCATCCGGAATCCTCATTTCCACGCGTCGCATACGTCACATAGAGGTAATAATTGCTGTCGTTCACAAGGGTAACATAGAACGTGGTGGTGTTGAGGTGCTTTATCTCGCGCGGCTCATAGGCAAGAATCACATTCAGTTCTTCGCCGGTAGGAGTCTCCACCACCACAGGCGGCTTCTCCTCTGCTCTCGGCGCAGGCTTGTCGGGTTCCACCAGCGAAGTCTTGATATCGAGCGGACGCTCCCATCCCTTGGATTCCTCCACCACAACCACGTCGCTTTTCTGTACGGGACGCTCAAATCCGTCGGCATCCTCCACATACACCGTATATCCTTCTATCCTCACTATGCGGCCACCGCCCACATCGTTCAGGAATCTCACTCTATCATTAACTTTCATCTTTTTGTTCTTTTTCGGTTTTTTCTCTTGTTTCTGCAAATTTAGTGTTTATCTGCTTTTCTGACAAGTGTGTTTCCGCCAAATTCCATTAAATCTCCGCTTATGTTTCGTTTGATGCCATTTTTTAATTAACTTTGCATAGTATTAACTTCAAGTGCAACTTCAACCCCCAACCGATAAAACGATGAACCACTGGCTTCAACGAACCGAAATGCTGCTGGGAGCCGAGGCGGTGGAACGCCTCAGCCAAGCCCATGTCACCGTGTTTGGTGTGGGCGGAGTGGGCTCGTGGTGTGCTGAGAG
>JAGCVR010000197.1 GCA_017962285.1 Muribaculaceae bacterium
CTATAGGACATATAAGTATGCTTGGTGATGAAGAAAGTGGAGGAAAATGGTTGGAAATCGGAATAAAAAGATTATTTTTGTAGTGTTAATCCCAAATGCGGATTAAGGAGTTTAAGAAAACAGTTCAGTTAAGATACGATAAAACATGAAGCGAGTATTAGGCATTGTGTCGGTGGCGCTTATTATTGTGCTGACCGGGTGCAAGGATGTGAGTGGAGATATAGCCAAGATGGTTCCGGAAGATGCCACATCGGTGGTTTGTGTGGATGTTTTTCAGATTCTGGAAAAGTCAGGAATGATAGATGGCGGAAAGTTGCGCCTGCCAGAGGAGTTGAGTTCAATAATTGCCGATAATGACGATTCGCTGCTCAGCCGGATACTCAGTGACGCCCAGGAGAGTGGCATTGACATTAAGAATAAGATATTCGTTTACACCACGCTGAAAACATTCGGCATCGCCGCCCTGATACCTATTGAGAATGAGGATAACTTGCGTGCCATGGTGCTGCGGAAAATCGGTGCAAACCTTGAGAAGCAGGACGGTATAGAATACGCATTGTTCGGAAAGACTGTGCTTGCACTGCGCGACGGGGTGTTTTTTGCCGGCAGGCTGAATGGTGACGTGGAAAAGGTTAAAGTGGTAAAAGCGCTGAAAAGCCTGTACTCTCAGAATAAGCCGGGGATGCTCAAGGATGAAGCAGTGAGGGGATATGTGGAAGACGGCTCAGCATTGAACTTGTTTCTTACCCGCGACGGTATCCGTCAGCTGGCACGCGACAAGAGCCTGATTGGTCCGGAGATTCAGGATTTTCCATTGATTTCGTTCCTTCGTGAGACCGACGTAGATGCCTTGAAGCTTAAACTGTCGTTGGAAGACGGTGTGGCAAAGATCGATGGAGATATAGTGTCGAAGAAGGGGAGCGACTATGAAAAACTTGCCACGGGAGTACTCAGTAAGCCCAACAATGATTTCCTAAAAGCCATCCCAAGCACAATGAAGCATATTGGCGTGGTGAGTGTGAATGGTGAAAAGATAGCTGGTTTGCTTAAAATCGACAATTTGCTTAAAGAGATACCATCGCCATTGCGGCAGCTCATTAATCTGAAGGATCTTTTAGGAAATATCGACGGCTCTGTGGCAATCGGTGTTTCCCCCGACGACACATTTGAGGGCGATTGGAACGGAGTGGTTGCCATGCGGGTGAAAAAGCCCGAATCTATCATGAGGGTTGTGAGCCTGGTGATGATGCTTATGGGTCAGTCGCCTCAGATAATGAACGGCGAGTATGCCTATGAATACAAAAACAAGGCCATATCCATGGGAGTGAAAGGCGACAACATCTTATATATTAAGGCACTTAACTATGAACAGACCGAAGGATATGCCGATAAGATGGAAGATGTGTCGGAATTTTTCAAGACACGTTCCATTGGTCTGTATTCGCGAATCGGGAGCGGCAGTGATGCCGCTAAGGTGTGTTTCGGCATGAAGGGCTATGACAAGATTGAAGGCGAATTGCGTCCGGCAGAAGCAAACGTTAATGCAACCCTGCTGTTGATAAAATCACTGTGCAAAATCAAGCCCGCCCAGAAATTTGCTGCGGCTGATAGCGAAGATGATTATATTGAAGAAAGCGCAATAGAAGGATTGCGCCCCGTTACGGAGTAATTCCAGAAGACCAGTTACAGAGGAAACAGTTCCGAAGCCGCCTGAATTGACTCCGGCTTACCCACATCGAGCCACCGATAACCGTCGGTCGGCTGGTAACCCTGAATAAAGTGATTGCGACAGGCCTGAATGTAGAAAGGAGTAATGGAGAAAACCGGATTTCCCTCTGCGAAATCATGCAGCAGAGGGAAAATTTTCGGCGACATTACGTGAATACCGCCAAAAGCGAGATGCTGCAGCAAAGAAGCGTTGACACCCGATGGCTTTGTCTCACCGGTTTTGATGTTGGTCCATCCGCATAGCGCATCATTGTCGTTGAAGAGGAAATAACGCTGCGTGGGACGGTCTTTCACCAGGATTGTAGCGAGAGCCTGTGAATCGCAGTGGGTGCGGTAGAATTCGGCAAGATTGATCGTGGAAAGGATGTCAACGTTGTGAACCAGGAACGGCTCGTTGCCATCGAGAAAGTCCCGGGCATGCAGCACGCCGCCACCGGTTTCGAGAAGCAGGTCGCGCTCGTCGCTGATGGCGATATTCAGCCCGAAACTGTGGCTCTGATCAAGGAAAGCGATGATTTTGTCGGCAAAGTGATGCACATTCACCACTATGTCCGTGAACCCATAGTCCGCCAGATTGTGGATTACCCTTTCAAGCAGCGTGACTCCATTGATTTCAACGAGAGCTTTAGGTCGGTCGTCGGTGAGAGGACGGAGCCGTGTGCCGAGTCCTGCTGCAAAAATCATTGCTTTCATAGCGCTCTACTGATTGCGGGGGTTGAATACCTGTTCAATGTTCTGCTCACGGTGAATCAGTTCCACTTTCACGTTGAACGTGGAATTGATATGTTCTGCCATGTGCTGCGCGCAGTAAACGGAGCGGTGCTGTCCGCCGGTACATCCGAAGCAAACCATGAGATTTGTGAAGCCACGTTCTACGTACCGTTTCACTGAAGCATCCACAAGGGCATAGGCATGGTTGAGATACGTGATGATTTCACCATCGTCCTCAAGGAACTTGATTACAGGCTGGTCGAGACCGATGTAAGGTTTGTAACGGTCGTATTTACCGGGGTTGTTCACGGCACGGCAATCGAACACGAAGCCACCGCCGTTGCCCGAAGCGTCGTTGGGTATGCCCTTTTTGTAGGCGAAACTCATCACCTTCACCGTGAGGGCACGTTTCTGAATGCCGTCGGTGAATTGCGACAGGTTTACGAGAGAGTTCAGCAGCTGGTTAAGATAGGGATATTCCACGTAAGGAGTGCGGAGGAGGTCCCTGAGATTACCTATTGCAAAAGGTACGCTCTGCATGAAGTGCGGTTTTTTCTCAAAATATCCGCGGAAGCCATAGGCGCCCAGAACCTGAAGCGTGCGGAACAGCACGAAATGGCGAAGCTGGGAATGGAAGTATTTCTCGTCAACCGGCTTATATTTCCTCATCGCGGAGATGTATTCGCCAATGAGTTCCTGACGGAGACTGTTGGGGAAGTTGGCTTTAGCCTGCCAGAGGAACGATGCCACGTCGTAGTAGAACGGACCTTTCCGTCCGCCCTGGAAGTCGATGAACCATGGCTCGCCGTCCTTAATCATTACGTTTCTCGATTGGAAATCGCGATACATGAAAGTGGCGGAACTGCTTCGTAGGAGCACGTCGGCAAGATGCTGGAAATCGTCTTCGAGCTTGCCTTCGTCGAATTCAAGTCCGGTAGCCTTGAGGAAACAGTACTTGAAATAGTTCA
>JAGCVR010000198.1 GCA_017962285.1 Muribaculaceae bacterium
ATTGCTGTTCTGAAGGTTTTCTTCTGCAAATTCAGCAGTGGGGTTATTGTCTTTTTCGTGTTTCATCTTGTTTCGTTTTCGTAGTTTCATTTCTTTGTAAATTGAATTCTACTTTATATATGCAAAAACCTTACCAATCCCAATCACACGGAATAATGTCACAATTCCATAACATATTTGTCGCAACCGGTGAAATTATTTGTCACATCTTCTGCCAGTTTGGCACTATCAAAGATGCCAAAGACCGCCGACCCCGACCCCGACATTGAGGCATACACTGCGCCACCGTCGAGAAGGGTCTGCTTAATGCTACTTATGATGGGAAATTCTGCCATCACGCTCGGTTCAAAATCGTTTTTCAGCAAACCCTGCCACTGGCCGGCGGGAAGTTTGATTATCTCATCAATCGGTGTAACGGGCTGTGCAGGAGTGACATTTGCGTAAGCGACTTTTGTGGGGACGGAAACCGCAGGCTTCACCACCACAAGCCACTTGCCCCTGAGAGATACTTCGCACGGAGAGAGGACATCGCCAATTCCTGTGGCAAGCATGGGAGTGTTGTGGATGAAGAACGGACAGTCGGCACCTATCTTTGCCGAGAGCCGAGCCAGGTCGTCGAGGCTCGCTCCCGCAGAAAACATTTCATTCATCAGGAGCATCACTTTCGATGCGTCGCTGCTTCCGCCACCAAGTCCGGCACCGTCGGGGATGTGCTTGTAGATATACATATCGACATGAGGCAGACCATATTGCTCTTGCATGAGGCGGCAGGCCTTCATCATGAGATTCTTCTCTGGAGGACAGTCGATTGGACGACCGTAGCAGGTGAGTGTGGTCTGCTCTCCGGCTGCCGGTACCACTTCCACCACATCGTTCAGTTTTATGGGGTAGAATACTGTGACAATGTCGTGGTAACCGTCGGGGCGACGCCTTACTATGTCAAGCCCCAGGTTTATCTTTGCATTTGCAAAACCTATCATGTCAGTTTTTGTTTCTTGTTCGCAAGTGGCAAAGTTACAAATAAATAGGCGAAATGAAAAATTTCTTTTCATTTCGCCCGTATCGTTCGCTCCGTTAAGCACGGAGTAAGTCGGTTTTTTCTTCAGAAATTTTGTTACTGACTTTTGGATCTGTTATTTTCCTTCGGATACTTCTTCTGTTGCGGTTGCGACTTCAGCTTCTTCGCCTTCCTGCGGCTGGAGCCAGCGGTCGAGCCAGCTGAAGAATTCGCGTTGCCATACGATAGAGTTCTGGGGCTTAAGAATCCAGTGGTTCTCGTCGGGGAACAGAACCATTCGTGCCGGAATGCCGCGTAGTTTCGCTGCGTTGAAAGCCTGTGTCGCCTGAGTGAACACTATGCGGTAGTCGAGTTCGCCGGCGGTAACCATGATTGGGGTGTCCCAGTTCTGAACGAAACGGTGGGGCGATGCAGTGGCATAGGTCTTCTGCGCCGCTGCATTGTCTTTCTCCCAGAAACCACCGCCGAGGTCCCAGTTCACGAACCACATCTCTTCGGTCTCGAGGTACTGAGCCTCAAGGTTGAATATGCCGGCGTGGGCGATGAAGCATGCAAACCGGTGGTTGTGGTTTCCGGCAAGCCAGTAAACCGAATAACCTCCGTAGCTTGCTCCCACAGCGCCAATATGGTCACCGTCGATGTAGGGAAGTGTCTTGGCGTAGTCCACTGCGCTCAGGTAGTCTTTCATATTCTGGCCTCCGTAGTCAAGCGAAATCTGTGCGTTCCATTCGGTGCCGAATCCCGGAAGTCCGCGACGGTTTGGCGCTATCACCACATAGCCCATGCTTGCCATCAGGCGGAAGTTCCAACGATAGGACCAGAACTGGCTCACTGGCGACTGCGGTCCGCCCTCGCAGAAGAATATGGCGGGATATTTCTTTTTTGGCGTGAAATTCGGGGGCAGCACCACCCAAGTGGTCATGGCCTGGCCGGCGGTGGTCTTGACAAGATGTTTCTCAATGGTTATCGGCGACAGCTGCGACAGCAGGTCGTCGTTCACCGTACTCAGTTTAACAGGCTCCGCACCAGCTGTTACCGCATACACCTCATTCGGCTCGGCATAGTTGTGGCGGAGTGTGATTATGGTCTTTTCATCAAGCGGCTCAATGGCTGCGTAATCGTAAGTCCCGGCTGCTACAGTGTCCACATTGCAGGTCTCCACGTCGATGCTGAACATGGGTATTGTCCCCTGGAATGGCGCGAGGAAGAGGATTTTCTTCTCGTCTTTCGACCAGGCAATGGCATCGACAGAGTAGTCCCAGTCGGCGGTCAAGTCGCTTTTTTCTCCTGTAGCGAGGTCCATGATGAAAATCCGGTTCTTGTCGGCTTCATAGCCGTCGTGCTCCATCGAGAGCCACGCCAGTTTTCCACTCTTGGAGATGATGGGGTTGGTGTCGTAGCCCATCATGCCCTCGGTGAGGTTCTTGGTTTCTCCACTTTCGAGCGTGTAGAGATAGAGGTCGCTGTTGGTGGAAATGGCATACTCCAGACCTGTCTTCTTGCGGCACACATATACGAGCGATTTGCTGTCGGGGGTCCAAGCCAGCGATTCCACGCCGCCCCACGGCTTCATGGGCGATTCATAAGGCTCGTCTTTAAGCACGTCTTTCACATTTGTAACCTTCTTGCCGTCGAAGTCACCCACAAAAGGATGAGGAATGGTGGAAACCCATTCGTCCCAGTGCTTATACATCAGGTCGTCGATGATGCGTGCGCTGCTCTTCTCCATGTCGGGATGGAAGTCCTGTGCGGTCTTAGCCCATTTCACCTGCGAAATCAGCACCACATGCTTCTCGTCGGGCGACAGAACGAAGCCGTCCACGCCCTCTTCGAGGTCGCTAACACACTTGCGGTTTTTACCGTCGGCATCCATTACCCACATCTGAGTCTTCTCGCCGTCCTTGTAGATGAAAGCTATCTTTTTGCCTTCGTCGAACCAGACGGCATTGTTCTCCGAATTCGGGGTCCTGGTGATTTGGATGGCATTGCCGCCGTCGGCATCCATCACCCAAAGTTCGCGGTTGCTCTTGTTCTGCTCTATGCTTTCATAAGAAACGCCATAGAGAATCTTCTTGCCGTCGGGGGAAACCTTCACATCACTAACCCTTCCGAGCGAGTTGAGCAACTCGGGTGTGAACTGACCTCTTTCCACATTCACCTCGGGTTTTTCTATCAGCGGAGCTTTATCGTCTCCGTTGTTACAGGCGCTTGCACCTATCAATGCCAGCATTGCTGCCATAATCTTGAATTTGTTCATCTTTATTTATGTTGTTTGTTAAAATTTCTCTGCAACAAAATTACAAATTTATTTTCAATGCGCCAATGTTGTCATCACCTTTTGTCGTGAAAAACATGGCGAGAGAAAACGTCAGCGTTTACGCGGAGTGCCCGATGAGGATTTAGGGAAAAGACGTGAGATTAAATCTGCCCGGCGCATTTTTTTCAACGCCTGTATGATGGCGTGCTGATTCTCTTTCTTGTACCAGAAGAAGAAAAGTCGCTGAGCCAGTTTTTCCTCGGGCTTGTGCGCCGTATAGACCGGTTGCATGGTATATGGGTTGATTCCCGTGTAGTAGATTTCCGTGGCAAGGGTCATGGGCGTGGGCGTGAAATCCTGAATCTGCTCCAGACGGTAGTTCAGGTCTTTCGTAATGGCGGCAAGTTCTGCCATGTGCTCCTGCGTGCATCCAGGATGAGACGAGATGAAGTAGGGGATGAGCTGCTGTCTCAGGTGGAAGCGCTCGTTCAAGGCATCGAAAAGGCGCTTGAATTCACGGAAAAGAAGGAACGACGGCTTGCGCATGATTTTCAGCACTTCGTCGGCGGTGTGCTCTGGGGCCACTTTCAGCCGTCCCGACACGTGGTTGCAGATCAGTTCCCGGCAATACTCTGCATTAATGCGGTCCACTTCCGCGTCACCGGTTTTGTGCATGGCAAGGTCGTATCTCACACCGCTGCCCACAAAAGATTTCTTTATTTCGGGAATGGAATCCACCGCACGGTAGATTTCGAGTAGCGCGCTGTGGTCGGTATTCAGGTTCGGGCAAGGCTTTGGGAACAGGCATGATGCCCTGCGGCACACTTTGCACCGTTCCAGGTCGTGTCCGTGCATCGCATACATGTTTGCGCTGGGACCGCCCAAATCGCTGATGTAACCCTTGAAATCGTCCATCAGCGTCACTTTCTTCACTTCCCGCATGATTGATTCTTTGCTTCGTGAAGCGATGAATTTGCCCTGATGTGCCGAGATGGTGCAGAAAGCGCACCCCCCGAAGCATCCGCGGTGCATGTTCACCGAGTGGCGTATCATCTCGTAGGCGGGAATACGTTTCCCGCGGTAACGCGGGTGGGGAAGACGCGTGTAGGGCAGGTCGAAGGAAGCATCTGTCGCTTCGGTGGTCATCGGGGGATTAGGTCTGTTTACCTTCACGGCAAAATCGTCGTAACCCTGCCACAGGGTGGCTCCCTGCCAGCGGTTCGACTCCACTTCGATATGTCGGAAATTCTCCGCCTGCGCTCGTTTGCTCCCGGCACATTCGCGCCATGAGTGCAGCACAATGTCGCTTTCGCCGCTTTCGCGAGGCATCTCGTCCAAAGGGCGGCGCACCACAGTCTGCGCTATCGAGGTCATTTCGCTTATTTTCTTTCCTTCGCCAAGACCTTTGGCAACTTCCACAATGGGGATTTCGCCCATACCGTAAATCAGCATGTCGGCAGGGCACTGAACAAGCATCGAGGGCAAAAGCCGGTCTTGCCAGTAGTCGTAGTGCGAAAGGCGGCGCATCGATGCTTCAATGCCGCCGGTCACAACAGGAACGTCGGGAAACAGGTCTTTCAGGATTTTTGAATATACAATGGTGGGATAGTCGGGGCGCATCCCCGGGCGGGCGTCGGGGGTATAGGCATCGTCGCTCCGTCGGCGACGGTTGGCGGTGTAGTGGTTCACCATTGAATCCATTGCTCCTGCCGAGACCCCGAAAAACAGGCGTGGGACACCCAGTTTCTTGAAATCGCGCAAATCATCGCGCCAGTTCGGCTGGGGCACTATCGCCACATTGTAGCCGTGGGCCTGCAGCGTGCGGTCAATAACAGCGGCACCCATCGACGGATGGTCAATGTAGGCGTCACCGCTGAAAAGGATGACGTCGATGTGGTCCCACCCCAAAGCCTCCACTTCTTTTTTGGAAGTAGGCAGCCACATGTTTGTTGAGGGATAACCAGCCATTTTTCAAATGTTATTTTTGTCCTTCGCCCTCGCCGTCGAGACGCTTCTGAAGTTTGAATATCTCATCACGCAGTTGTGCCGCCTCGATGAAATCCATTCGCTTGGCAGCTGCTATCATCTGTGACTTGAGGTTCTCGATGGTTTTTCCTATGTCGCCACTCTTCATGTAACCAATCACGGGGTCAACCGAGACACCGCTCGCAGGATTGAACTCGGCGGCAATCTGCTTCTGCAGTTCTGCCAGAATATCCACAAGGTTGCTTTCGTACTGCCGTGCGTGGCGGATGGTGTCTTCGCTCGGCTGCAGCTCGTTGTCGGCTCCTATGATGGCGTTGCGGGCCTTGATGATGGCTTGCGGTGTGATGCCGTGTTTCTCGTTGTATTGCAACTGAAGCATTCTGCGTCGTTCTGTCTCATCGATGGTACGTTGCATGGAATCGGTAATCTTGTCGGCATACATGATCACCTCCACGTTCAGGTTCCGGGCGGCGCGTCCTGCTGTCTGCGTGAGTGAGCGGTGCGAGCGCAGGAAACCCTCTTTGTCGGCATCGATAATGGCAACGAGCGACACTTC
>JAGCVR010000199.1 GCA_017962285.1 Muribaculaceae bacterium
CGCGAAGAGGGTGTGAGCCTCGTCGAAGAAGAACACCAGCCGAGGCAACTCCTGATCGCCTACTTCGGGCAGACGGACGTAGAGGTCGGACAAGAGCCAGAGCAGGAAGGTGGAATAGAGCTTGGGGTTAAGCATCAGCTTGTCGGCAGCCAGCACACTCATGATGCCCTTTCCGTCGGCACGGCATTGCAGCAGGTCCATAATGTCGAACGCAGGTTCGCCGAAGAACTTGTCTGCACCTTGGTTCTCCAAAGCGAGTAGGGCACGCTGGATGGCTCCCACGCTGGCACTGGACACATTGCCATACTTCTTTGTCAGCTCCGCCGCATGGTCGGAGATATAGGTAAGCATGGCACGCAAGTCTTTCAGGTCGAGTAGCAAGAGTCCGCGTTCGTCGGCCACTTTGAACAGGATGGTCATCACGCCTGCCTGCACTTCGTTCAGTTCCATGAGGCGTGACAACAGTTCTGGTCCCATATTCGAGATGGTAGTGCGCATGGGATGCCCCTGCTCGCCGAAGACATCATAGAAGTACACGGGGCTGCCGTTGAACTGCGGGTTCTCGATGCCGAACTCAGCGCAACGCTTCTCGATGAAGCCCGACATCTGTCCTGCTTGGCTGATGCCGGAGAGGTCGCCCTTCATATCGGCCATGAAGCAAGGAACGCCAGCCTGTGAGAATGTCTCGGCGAACACTTGCAGGGTTACGGTTTTACCAGTACCCGTAGCACCGGCTATCAAACCGTGGCGATTCGCCATCTTACCGCAAAGGCATATCGGTCCGTTCTGACCGTGTGCCACATATAATTTATTGTCTGAAGTGTACATAATATATAATATTATAGAGTTAGAAGGTTATTATCTTTTTCACATTAATGATGTAAATGCCTTTGGCCAATTGATGATTGACATTTGAAAAATAAGTCATCTTCCAGCGAGGTCATAGACCAAACCGTTGTCTGTTTTAAAAGATTGCGCATACAGATGCGGTCGATGGCCATCGCGTCGGTCAACAGTATTGAGCCGTTCACGTAGTCCATGTCGCGGCTTACTTGCCCCTCGAAATAAATCTTCAGCACAGGCATCTTGACCACACCCTCACAGAAAGCAGGGATGCAGCTCAGAACTGAAAAAAGGCAAAAAAAGAACAATCTCATTAGCATACGAGGGAATTTGCGTCTGCAAAGGTACAAACTTTAATTCACAATTCACAATCCACAATTCACAATTCATAGTTAAGAGTAAAGATTTGTTGTCAATTTGCAGAAAGTGGAGGATATGGGCAAAACAAAAAAGACCTGCAACCTCAGTTGTAAGTCCTTTTTGTAGCGGGAGTGGGTCACGATCCCACGACCTCCGGATTATGAATCCGACGCTCTAACCAGCTGAGCTATCCCGCCATCCGCTATCTTTTTCGAAGTGCGAGCGCAAAGGTACAACAAAAAGTGTAAAGAGAAAAGTGAAAAGAGAAAAAATTTTTGTTTATATGCATTTTTTTCGGTTTTTCTCCATTCTTCAATCTCTATTCTCTATTCTTTAATCTTTATTTCGTACCTTTGCGGGCAAAAGTGAGAAAAAGGAAAATGAAAAATGAAGTCATCATAAGCCAGAACCTGCAGGGGGACATCGAGGACGCTATTAAGTGCCAATCATACGACCGGCTATTTGTGCTCACCGACACGACGACGCTGCGGCTCTGCTGGCCGATAGTCAGCGCACTGCCCTGCTTCGAGGGGGCACAAATGATAACGATTGGTGATACGGACGATAATAAGACGCTCGACTCGCTCGCTCACGTTTGGACGGCCTTGCAGCAAGGTGGTGCCACGCGCCACTCGCTCTTAGTGAATTTGGGTGGCGGAATGGTGACCGACCTGGGCGGGTTTGCCGCCAGCACCTTCAAGCGCGGTATAACTTACATCAATATCCCGACCACGCTACTCAGCCAAGTGGATGCCAGTGTGGGTGGCAAGACAGGTATCAACTTCGGTGGGTTGAAGAACGAAATCGGCGTGTTCAACTGCGCCGCATCATTCATCCTTTCCTCCGAGTTCCTGCGTTCACTCGACCACAAGAACCTGCTGTCGGGTTATGCCGAGATGCTGAAGCATGGTCTCATCAGCGATGAAGAGAGTTGGGCGGAGCTGCTGCGGTTTGACTTTGACAAGGGACAACAGACAATGGACTACGATTTGCTTGGGGCAATGGTGGCGAAGAGTGTGGCTATCAAGGAACGCATTGTTGAGGCCGACCCGACAGAGAAAGGACTGCGCAAGGCACTGAACTTGGGGCATACGGCAGGACATGCCATCGAGAGTCTGGCGATGGAGCAAGGGCGCACCGTGTTGCACGGCTATGCTGTGGCATGGGGACTCATCTGCGAGCTCTACTTAAGCGCAGTGAAATGCGGCTTCCCAAAAGACAAATTGCGCCAGACGGTGCAGTTCATCAAGGAGAACTATGGCATTTTCGCCTTTGACTGCAAACAATACGAGCGCCTCTACGAGTTCATGACGCATGACAAAAAGAACGAGGGCGGCATCATCAATTTCACCCTGCTGGGCGGTATCGGCGACATCCGCATCAACCAGCAGGCAACGAAGGAGGAGATATTTGAGATGCTGGACTTCCTCCGAGAAGGCTGAATTCATTCCGAAATCCCGGAATCCCGAAACAAC
>JAGCVR010000200.1 GCA_017962285.1 Muribaculaceae bacterium
AAGGTGCCGTTTGTAGATGACCGTCTGCTCTCGAAGGTGAAGGAAAAAATCTACGCCAGTTTAGGCGGAAACCTGTGCGAACTAATTGTGGGTGGTGCCGCACTGAATAAGGAAGTGGCCACGTTCCTGCACCGCATCCATTTCCCGATTACCGAAGGTTATGGTATGACAGAATGTGCTCCGCTCATCTCGTATGTTTCTCATGATGACAGTAGAATAGGATCGTGCGGTAAAATTGTGGAAGACATGGATGCGCATATCGAATCGCCCGACCCCAGTAGAATACCTGGAGAACTATGGGTGAGAGGCGAGAATGTGATGCTGGGTTATTATAAAAACGAAGAGGCTACCGCAGCCATTATGCACGACGGATGGATGAATACCGGCGACCTCGCCACTATGGACAGTGATGGCTTCCTGTATCTGCGTGGAAGAAGCAAGAACATGATTCTGGGACCTTCGGGGCAGAACATCTATCCCGAGGAGATTGAGCAGCTGGTGAACAATCTTCCTTATGTGAACGAATCTCTTGTGATTGAGGAAGACAACCGGCTTAAGGCGCTCGTGTATCCCGACTTTGAGAGTGCAAAGCAGGCAGGTATATCGCTCAGTATGCTATCCAAAACCATCACCGAGAGCGTGCTTTTGCTCAACAAGGAACTGCCCAACTATTCACAGATAGCCGGTGTTCAGATTTATAACGAAGAATTTGAGAAAACACCCAAGAGAAGTATCAAGCGCTATCTGTATCAGCACTGATTCAGGCGCTAAAGTCCAATTTGCGGCAAGAATTCACCTTACCAGCGACGTGAAGTAAGCAGGGAATGGTGTCTCGAAGAACAAGTGCTCTCCAGTAATGGGATGATAGAATGAGAGTCGGAACGCGTGAAGGCACAGACGTCGCGCGTCATCGTCCTCGCTGCCGTATTTGTAGTCGCCCACAATGGGATGTCCTATCACTTGCATGTGGACGCGTATCTGGTTCTTGCGCCCGGTGTGCAGTTTCAGCGTTATGAGAGAATAGTCGCCCACGGAGCGAATCAGCTCCCAGTCGGTCGATGCCCATTTTCCGCCATTGTCGTATCTGCTGCTGACGACCTTGTGCGAAGGTGTGTCGGAGAGCCAGCTTTCGATGTGGCCAGCGGATTTTTCCATCGGGGGCGACACCACTGCCACATAGCGCCGGTCGGTGACAATCTCGTGCCAGTTGTCCATGAGAATCTGCTGGGCTTCGAAATTTTTTGCGTAAACCATCAGTCCCGACGTGCGCACATCGAGGCGGTGAACCACGTGGGCGCGGCAACGCTGGTGTGTCTCCACAAAATAATCATCGAGCAGCGATTTCATGTTAAGGCTGTTGCGGCCCACTGCCATCGACAGCACTTCATCGCTCTTGTCCACCACAATCACATCGTCGTCTTCATAAACGATAGTGAAAAACACTCTGCTCCCAGAGCGGTTGTTGCCATCGGTATTTGAAACGAGAGGGCGGTGCTTGCTGATTTCCACCACCATATCGGGCTTCACGGTGAAATCGAATTGTGTGACCACATTCTGGTCCACCATGACCCCGCCGTTGCTCAAGATGGCTTTTGCCTTTGTGCGGCTTATGCCGTCCAGTTTTTTCATGACAAAATCGAGCAGTCCCATTTCCTCGTCGGAAAGGAACTTCGTGAACATCGAGCCACCCTTGGGTACTCCGCCCACACCTTTATCTCCACTGTGACGCATAAGTCTGTCTCAACAGGGGGAACGCCCCCGCTATTATGGAAATGTGGGTGTCGCAAAAATTAAGATTTCACAATGTGGTCGCCTTCAGCGACGATTCTGTGGGACTCTTGATACCCCCAGTTTCGCGCTCGATACTACGTATCTCGCTGCTCTACTGGGGGTTACTCAAATGCTCGCCCTCCGGGCGAATGTCCGGATTTGCGAAATGCCAATTTACGTCATTTCTTATTCTTGCAACACCCCAAGTGTAGATTTATTGTTGAGCGGTGAAGGTCATTACCTCGCCTTCGCTGTCTTTAACCACGAGTTTGTCCTCGGTGAGCGATACGATATTCAGCTTCTCCATGCCGAATTCATTCACCATTTCGCGAACCATCACGGTCTTTTGGTTAGCCATCTGGTCTTTCATCAGTTTCTGGATGAATTCCTTGGTCTGCTGGTCGCTATTGCGAACATCCACGTCGAAGTCGGCATCGCCATGATCCTTGTCGAAATTGAACGTGAGCAGGTTGTCTTTGCGTGTGTAGCTTCCGGGAACTGTAACAGTTACCTTTACTGCAATCTCGCCGAATTTCTCGTCGGAGTCAACATTAACTACATACACTTTCAGGAAGAAGGCGCCGTTCTGGTTGAAATTCATCGTAATCTTACCGTCCTTAACATCCTTGTCGTTCACTGTGGCGACCCATGTTTTTCCGGTAAGACTTTGGGCCTGCATGCCTAATACTGCTGCAAATGCCAAGAATAAAGTTAGAAGTTTTGTCTTCATAATTCGTAAATAGTAAGTTATGGTTAATAATATTAATAATATCTTGATTTATGGTTTTTACTTCACGTTTCTCAGTCGAAGATGTGCCTCAGGCGGCTGAAGATGCGGTCTTTCGTGCTTTCGCTCGGCATAATGTTGGGCTTTCCGCGCAGCGATTCAATAGCCTTGCGCTCTTCCTCGTTGAGATTTTCCGGGACATACACCATGATATTGATGAGCATGTCGCCGTTCCCGTATCGCTCAGGGCTGGGAAGACCTTTTCCGCGGAGGCGTAGCACCTTGCCCGACTGAGTGCCTGCGGGAATGGTTACACGAGCCGCGCCGCTTATTGTGGGAACGTCAACCTTGCCACCAAACACAGCCGTGGGGAAGTCGAGCATAAGATTATAAATGATGTCGCTGCCGTCGCGGTGGAAATTGGCATCTCGCACCTCCTGTATTATCACATAGAGGTCGCCTGGAACACCGCCACCGGCAGCATCATTGCCGCGTCCGCTCACCTTGAGGGTCATGCCCTCTGCCACTCCGGCAGGAATGTTTATCGTCACCACTTCTTCCTTGCGGACCAAACCCTGACCGCCGCAGAAGCTGCAGCGCTCCTTTATGCGTTTTCCGCTACCGCCGCAGGTGTGGCACGGGCTCTGGCTCTGCATCATGCCGAGCATGGTGCGTTGCATCTTCACTTCCACACCGGAGCCATGACAAGTGTAGCAAGTCTCAATGGCGGTGCCGTCCTTAGCGCCGGTGCCATGGCAATGCTCGCAGGCAACCATGCGTGGAATCTTTATCTTCTTTTCCACACCGCTGGCAATCTCGGCAAGGGTGAGGCGCACACGAACCTGCAGGTTTGTGCCGCGGTTCACGCGCTGTCCTCCGCCGAAGCCGCTGCGCTGACCACCGCCGAAGAAATCTCCAAAGCCAAATCCTTCAAACAAATCGCTGAAATGCGAGAAAATATCTTCCATCGAAGAGAATCCGGCTCCTCCGCCACCACCCATGGCGCTGTAGCCTTCATCGCCCAACTGGTCGTAGCGGGCGCGCTTGTCGGGGTCGCTGAGCACATCATAGGCTTCGGCGGCCTCCTTAAACTTTTCTTCGGCGGCTTTCTTTTCTTCGTCGGACTTACCTTGCTGACGGTCGGGGTGATACTGAATGGCTTTCTTGCGATATGCCTTCTTCAGATCATCGGCGCTGGCATTTTCCGAAACTCCCAATATGTCGTAATACTTCTTTGTCATTGTCTTAATAATAACCTTTAATCAACTTTTTTCACTGTCCCACAACCACCTTGGCATGGCGCAGCACTTTGCCGTTGATGAGATAGCCTGTAAGAACGGTGTCGATAACCTTTCCCTTCTGGCTCTCGTCGGCAGCAGGGAATGTGGTCACGGCATCGTGAAATTCCACGTCAAAGTCTTTTCCGGTGGATTCTATGGGTGTAACGTTTTCTCCTTTCAGATAGTTGATGAATTTGTTATAGATCAGTCTCACGCCTTCCACTTGTGTCTCGTCGGTGCAGGTCTCTGCCATCGACTTGAGTGCAAGCTCAAAGTCATCAACCACGGGCAGCAGTCTCAACAATGCGTCTTTGGCGCCGTTTTTCAGCATGTCCTGTTTCTCCTGGAGGGTGCGTTTGCGGTAGTTCTGAAAATCGGCGGCAAGAAACAGATACTCTTTCTTCTGCTTCTCCACCTCCTGCTCCAGTTCTGTAATTCTTTCCTCGGGAGAGACGCTTTCCGCGCTCTCGCCTTCGTTCTGCTCTTCGCCTTCGTTCACGTCAATCTCGCTTTCGGAAGCGTTCCCGTCGGCGGCATTG
>JAGCVR010000201.1 GCA_017962285.1 Muribaculaceae bacterium
CCAACCACCTGACCGGCATACACTTCTTCCTGCGGGAAAATGAAGAATTTTCCGCGATCCTGAAGCTTATCTCTCGCATAGGCAAATGCCGTACCGCCCTCGTTGGCAATAATCGAGCCATTCACCCGGCGCACGATTTCCCCTTTCCAAGGCTCGTAATCAAGGAAACGGTGCGACAGGATTGCCTCTCCGGCGCTGGCGGTGAGCACATTGGTACGCAGTCCGATAATTCCCCGCGAAGGTATCTTGAACTCAAGATGGATGCGGTCGTTCTGGGTTTCCATGAGTGTCAGTTCACCTTTACGGCGAGTCACCATATCTATCATCTTACTCGAATATTCCTCTGGAACATTTATTGTCAGTTCTTCGAATGGCTCACATTTCACGCCATCAATGGTTTTCACTATCACCTGCGGCTGACCCACCTGAAGTTCATAACCTTCGCGACGCATCTCCTCTATCAGCACCGACAAATGCAGCACCCCTCGCCCGAACACGTTCCAGGCATCTTCGTTTGGTGTCCGTTCCACTCTGAGTGCCAGATTCTTGTCGAGTTCGTGCTGCAGTCTGTCCCAGATATGACGAGACGTAACATATTTGCCGTCTTTCCCGAAGAAAGGCGAGTCGTTTATTGTAAACAGCATGGACATGGTGGGTTCATCAATGGCAATTCGCGGCAACGGTTCTGGAGCAGTAAGGCTCGCCACCGTGTCGCCGATCTCAAAGCCCTCTAATCCCACTATTGCGCAAATGTCGCCACAGCCCACCTGCGAGGCATGTTCCTGACGCATTCCTTCAAAGGTGCGCAATTCCTTAACCTTTTGCCTCACCACCGAACCGTCTTTCTTGCAAAGACCTATCTCCTGACCATCGGTAATGGTGCCGCGATGAACACGACCAACGGCTATTCGCCCCACATAAGAGTTGTAGTCGAGCGATGTTATGAGCATCTGCGGCTCACCTTCCACAAATTCTGGCGCGGGAATATGTTCCACAATAGCGTCCAGAACTGCATTTATGTTATCGGTGGGGCTCTGCCAGTCAGTACTCATCCAGCCCTCCTTCGCCGAACCGAACACAGTGGGGAAGTCAAGTTGTTCTTCTGTTGCATCAAGGTTGCACATCAAGTCGAACACCAGTTCCTGAACCTCGTCGGGACGGCAGTTTGGCTTGTCAACCTTATTGATGACAACTATGGGTTTCAAGCCCATCTGTATGGCTTTATGCAAGACAAAACGCGTCTGAGGCATCGGACCCTCGAAAGCATCCACCAGCAGAAGGCATCCGTCGGCCATATTCAGCACACGTTCCACCTCACCGCCGAAATCGGAGTGTCCCGGAGTGTCGATGATGTTGATTTTATATCCCTTATAGTTTATCGATACATTCTTCGATAAGATAGTGATTCCACGTTCCCGCTCCAAATCGTTGCTGTCCAATATCTGAGTTCCCACAACCTGATTGTCCCTGAACAAGTTGCCTGCGGCAAGCATCTTGTCAACGAGCGTTGTTTTTCCGTGGTCCACATGGGCTATGATTGCCACATTTCTTATCTTTTGCATAATCGTACTTTTCAAAATTAGGCTGCAAAATTACAAATTTATCTCCACAACTCACCATTTTTTATCTGTAAATCTTCCATTTCCCATAATGATTCGGCTCATTATAAGCTGAGGAACAACACATTTCCATTATTTTTTATCATTATAACAGATTTATTATTAATCAATTAGCCACGCTCCTCTTTTCTTATTGATGATTTCTCTTTTTGTTTTGCGATTTTTTTTCTACCTTTGCACCGCAAATTTTATTAACTATATAAATTTTTATCAGAATGTACTTAGATTCAGAGAAAAAGAGAGAGATCTTCGGCACATACGGTAAAAGCAATACTGATACTGGGTCTCCAGAGGCACAGATTGCATTATTCTCGGTCCGTATCGCCCACTTGACCGAACACCTTAAGGTCAACAAAAAAGATCATACTACTCAGCGCGCACTTAAGATGCTTGTTGGTAAACGTCGTCGCTTGCTCGACTATCTTATCCGCACCGACATCGAGCGCTATCGTGCCATTATCGGCAAGAAAGAACTCGGTATCCGCAAGTAATCCCAAGTGGTTATCGCCTAATGATTTAAGTGTTGCACTCCATGACAGAAAAAGTGCAACGCTTTTTTTTCGACCCGAATTGATCATTCACTCATGAGAAGATTCATCTTTGCATCCTTTGCCTTTCTGCTGTTGTTACTCTTATCGGCTTTCACGGTTCATGACTTGAACGAGGCCGACTTGCTTTTCGCATCGCCAACGAAACAGGACCACATTACCCAGGTCACCTCACAAAATGGACAATATCCCACTCCTCATCATGTGGGTTTGTTCCACCGTATTGGAGGAGACAATGGTATTCCTTACGTCATAGAGGCAATACCGGAAAAAGGCGTTTGCCTCACTCCAGTTGACTCTTTTCTTTGCAAGAATCAGGACTGCACCATTATTCTTGCAACTATTGCCGCCGATATTGACCGTAAGGAATCAATAAAGAATGCGTTGCGACTTGTGGGATGCCTTTATGATCACTATTTTCAGCCCTCCGACAGCGCAATCTACTGCAGTGAACTTGTAACGAATTCCGTGGTCTCAACTGCCGGAGAGCTGGTATTCGAACTCATACCAATGTCGTTTCACGACGAAAATGGAAAAATCACAGAGTTCTGGACAAAGTACTATCGCGCCGTAGGCCTTGAAGTACCCGAAGGCGAGCCAGGCTCTAATCCGGCAAACTTACTGGAAAATCCTGTGGTAAAAGTTTTTCACATTATGCCAGCCGTTCGGCCATAGCCGTAGCAGCCTTTCTCCCATCGCCCATAGCAAGAATCACAGTGGCTCCGCCACGAACGATGTCTCCACCGGCATAAAGGTCGACGACACTGCTTTGCATTGTCTGCTCATCAACCACGATTGTACCACGGCGACTCACATCAAGGCCTTCAATCGAACGCGGAACAAGTTGATTGGGCTGTACACCCACACTGACAATGACAAGATCCACGGGTATCTCTTCCACCGCACCTTCAACAGGCACCGGCGACCGGCGGCCGGACGCGTCAGGAGCACCAAGTTCCATCCTCTGGACCCGCATGGCTCTCACCCTCCCGTTTTCGTCGCCAAGATATTCTATGGGATTGTGCAGAGTCATAAACTCCACGCCTTCCTCTTTCGCATGACCCACTTCTTCTTTTCGCGCCGGCATCTCCGCCTCGGAACGGCGATAAACAAGCAGAACGCGCTTTGCTCCCATTCTCAGGGCTGTCCTTGAAGAGTCCATTGCCGTGTTTCCACCACCTATCACCGCAACGGTGTCGCCATGCAGCACAGGGGTGTCGCCACCGCGCGACGCGTGCATCAGGTTAATGCGAGTGAGATATTCATTGCTCGACATCACCCCCTTGAGATTCTCGCCGGGAATATCCATAAACCTCGGGAATCCGGCACCCGACCCCACAAAGATTCCTTCAAACCCCATCTGGTGCAGGTCGTCGTAACTTATTGTGCGTCCCACAAGACACTCCTTGACGAATTCCACTCCAAGCGAGCGCAAGCCGTCGATCTCATAATCTACCACTGAATTTGGCAGACGAAACTCAGGGATGCCATATTTCAACACGCCGCCTATTTCGTGAAGAGCCTCAAACACCGTGACGGAGAAACCTCGCTTAGCCATCTCGCCGGCAAAAGTGAGTCCGGCAGGGCCGCTGCCTATCACAGCCACTTTCTTTCCTTTCGATGGAGCAGCCTCTATTTCCTCTGTCACTCCGTTTTCACGCGCCCAGTCGGCGACAAAACGCTCAAGATATCCTATCGCTACAGGAGCCTGCTTCATCTTGTGCCTGATGCAAAGGCTTTCGCATTGTTTTTCCTGAGGACAAACTCTGCCACAAACCGCAGGCAAAGAGCTGGTTTCCTTTATCACCGTCAGTGCCTGGGCAAAGTCGCCACGTTCCACATTCTTTATGAAACCGGGGATATCAATTCCCACGGGACATCCGGTAACACACTGAGGATTATTGCAGTCCAGACAACGTGTAGCTTCACGGACAGCCTGGACTTCGCTGATGCCCTTGTTCACTTCTTCGTTGCACCCAATCCGGTAACCAGGCTCCAACTGCGGCATTTCCACCCGCTCAATCGCAGCGCGTTCCTTCGGCAGTATCTTTTTACGCAACTCTTCACGCCAAGTTTCAGATCTCCTTGCATTTATATCATTTTCCATCTCGGTCTTTCCTTTCTATTTCAAACGCATCAACAATTCATCAAAATCCACTTCGTGGGCATCAAATTCGGGCCCTTCCACACACACAAACCGTGTCTTGCCGCCCACCGTAACGCGACAGGCTCCACACATACCCGTTCCGTCAACCATAATGGCATTAAGCGAAGCCTCGGTGGGAATCTCGTATTTTTTTGTTAGCAACGACACGAACTTCATCATTACGGCTGGTCCTATTGTTACCACTTTATCCACGTTCTCACGGTTTATCACTTCCTCAACGCCCACAGTAACAAGTCCTTTCTTGCCATAGCTGCCGTCATCCGTCATAATCAGCACATCGTCGCTCCACTGGCGCACTTCCTCCTCGAGGATAATGAGTTCTTTCGTGCGTCCGGCAAGAACACTCACCACCCTGTTTCCTGCCTGCTTCAGCGACTTAATGATCGGCAACAGCGGGGCAACCCCCACTCCGCCGCCACAGCAAAGCACTGTGCCGTAGTTCTCGATATGAGTCGCCTGCCCCAGCGGCCCCACCACATCTTCGAGGGCATCACCCACTTCGAGGGCACATATTTTTTTTGTGGAATCACCAACAGCCTGTATTACAAGAGTTATGGTACCGTGTTGTAAATCAGAATCCACTATTGTCAATGGAATCCGCTCTCCTTCAGTGCCACACCTGACTATCACAAAATGACCCGCACGGCGCGACTTCGCTATAAGCGGTGCCTCCACCACAAGTTTCACCACGTTTTGCGAGAACTGTTCTTTTGATACGATCTTATTCATATTTAATAATTTATACTTTTTCTTTCTTTAGAACCATTTAACACCGTTGCTTGAGCTGGAGCGCTTGTCATATTTGAGGTCGCTGAGCAACGACGATTTCACTGCTATATGAAAATTATATGATTTA
>JAGCVR010000202.1 GCA_017962285.1 Muribaculaceae bacterium
CCCGGGCGGTGACCGCATTAAAGCGACCGGTTTCGGCAGCCAGAAAGTGCTGAAAGGTAAGGATTACGCCGAGGTGTTCGTGCTTCTGCAGCGTCGCTGGGAGACCCCCGACGGCAAGTTGCACGCTGCACGCGTGGGTACCGGGCGTGAGCGCTACGGATCGTCGGTTGAGACTTGGCAGAACAATCACCGCATTGAGATACTCTACGGCGACAGCACCAAGAATCCCAAATTCAAGTCCTATATGGATTTGATTTCGGGCGAGAAGGCATATTATGCCCGCAACAGCAAGGGAAAGATGGTGAAAGTGGAAGAGGAACAGTGGGACGATGCCAACGCTGAACCCACCCATGTACTGATGATGGCGTCCACTGCATGTGGCACGGCTTTTGTGGGCACCGTGGGGATGACCCTTTGGGTGGATAATTTCGCGTTTGTTTATTAACAAGTTGACGAGTTAACAAGTTGACGAGTTAACAAGTTGACGAGTTAACAAGTTGACGAGTAAACGAGCAGATACTGACAACAGATGAAGATTGCGATAATAAACGGGCCGAATCTCAACCTGATTGGCAGGCGTGAGCCGGAAATCTACGGCAATGTGTCGCTCGAAGAATATCTCCGTGGCATGGCAGAGCGCTATGCCGATGTGGATTTTGTCTTCTTTCAGAGCAACCATGAAGGCGATCTGATAGACGAGATTCAGCGAGTGGGATTTCAGTGCGACGGCATCCTTCTCAATGCGGGCGGCTACACACACACGTCGATAGCGATAGCCGACGCTATTCGCGCGGTGGATGCTCCTGTGGTGGAGGTACACATAAGTGACATCGAAAATCGCGAGCCGTTCAGACGGGTGTCGATGATACGTGATGCGTGTGTGGCTGTGGTTTTCGGGCACGGTTTGAAGAGCTACGACATAGCCCTTGAAGCCCTGATGAAAGAAATAACACGGATTTGACATGGAACAGGGTCTGGAAGATTACATACTGAGCCATATTGATGCGGAGCCGGCATCGCTTCATGAGCTGTATCGCGACACGCATCTGCAACTGCTCTATCCGCGTATGTGTTCCGGACACCTGCAGGGACGCATCCTGAAGATGCTCACTCGCATGATAAATCCCCGGCACGTGCTTGAACTGGGTACTTACAGCGGTTATTCATCACTCTGCATTGCCGAGGGACTGACCGATGCCGATGCGCATATCCACACCATAGAAAAAGATGATGAGCTTGAGGACTTCATCCGCGGGCATTTCTCACGGAGTGAATACGGCGACAGGATAACGCTTCATATCGGCGACGTGGAAGATGTCCTGCCCACAATCGACGGGGCGTTCGACCTGGTGTTCATCGATGCCAACAAACGCCATTATCCGCATTATTACGAGATGGTGATGCCACGCGTGGTGAGTGGGGGCTACATAATAGCCGACAACACATTGTGGGACGGCAAGGTGGCGGAAGACGGGGTTAAAACAGATGCGCAGACCGCCGGAATCCTCGAATTCAATGAAATCGTGAGCCGCGAAAGCAGTGTGGAAAAAGTGATACTGCCAATCCGTGACGGCTTGACGCTGATTCGCAAGAAGTGAAAAAGACAGAATTTATTAAACCGAGAAAAAAGACTTTAAATTTTTGAAAAAGTGGAAGGAACAAGAATACAAAAGATATCACGTCTGCTGCAGAAGGAGCTGAGCGAGATATTCCGCCTTGAGACCGCCAAGCTGGGTGGCGTGATAGTGAGTGTGAGCGAGGTGAGGGTCTCGCCCGATCTGAGCATTGCACATGCTTATCTGAGCATATTCCCCAGCGAGCGCTCCGGCGAGTTGATGGATAACATCAACCGAAACGAGAAGAGCCTGCGTTATGCGCTTGCCCAGAAGGTGCGTTACCAGTTGAGGAAAATGCCTGAGCTGAGATTTCATCTGGATGATTCGCTCGATTACATTGAGCGAATCGACAATCTGCTTCACCCCAAGAAATAAAAGAGGCTGAAAACAAGTAGATAACTATGAGGTTGGCGAGAAAAATAGCGTTGCGTTATTTTCGTTCGAAGAAGTCGCACAGTGCGGTGAACATTATTTCGCTTATTTCGGTGAGCGGAATAGTCGTTACCACTGCCGCGTTGATATGCGTGCTGAGCGTCTTCAACGGCTTCCGCACGCTTATTATGGACCGCCTTGCTCTGCTCGACCCGGAGATTGCCGTGATGCCCGTGCAGGGGAAAGTGATTTCGAGCGCCGACAGCATCGTTTATGTCATAAAGGCTACCGAAGGTGTGGAGAGCGCCGTGGCTGTAATAGAAGAGCAGGCGCTTGCGGTATTTGCGGGCTACCAGATGCCGGTGAGGATAAAGGGAATCCCGGAGGGATACAATGAGGTGTCGTGCCTCGACAGTGTGATTGTTGAAGGCTCTTCGGTCATGAACGACGGCGTGTCGGAATATGCGGTGATAGGGGTGGGTCCGGCAATAAATCTTCACGTTCGTCCTGGTTTTTTGCAGATGTTGCAGATATATGCTCCGCGCCGGGAGGGAACCGTTAACATGTCGAATCCCATGGGAGCCTTTGTGGTTGACTCTCTTTTTGTTGGGGGGATTTTCCAGTTGCAGCAGGTTAAGTACGACAGCGACCTGATATATGTGCCTATGGATTTTGCCCGAAGTTTGTTCGATTATCCTGTAGAAGCGAGCCGCGTTGAGGTCTCGGTGGCACCGGGTGCTGATGTGGCTAAAGTCATGGAGGCAATAAGTTCGCGGTTGGGGACAGATTATGCGGTAAAGAACCGTCTGATGCAGCAGGCATCGGCCTACAGGCTTGTGAATGTGGAAAAGTGGATGTCGTTCTTATTGCTGACATTCATTCTTATAATCGCCACATTCAATGTGATTAGTTCACTGTCGCTACTGATAATAGAAAAGGACGAAAGCATTGCGACCTTGCGGTGGCTTGGTGCAACGGAGAACCAAGTGAAAGGTATTTTTGCATGGGAGTCCTGGATAATAACAGCGGTTGGTACCATACTTGGGATATTGCTTGGTCTGTGCCTATGCTTGGGTCAGAAGCATTTTGGCTGGATATCGCTTGGCGGCGACCCCGCGACCCTGATAGTGAATGCGTATCCTGTCGAGATACAGGCAACAGATGTGCTGGTGGTGCTGGGGCTTGCCATGCTTATTGGATTTGTCACGTCGCTTGTTACCCGGGCAATAGTGAGTCGGCGTACACCTTGGGAAATGAAAAAAACATAAAGAGGTATCACATATGAGAAAGACGAACTGTAAACTGTTTTTGGCTGTGCTGCTTGCCATTTTCAGCCAAAGTCTGGTGGCGGAAACTGCGCTCAGTGAATCCACGTTCCGGAATCCGGAGCAAATCCAGACGTCGTGTTACTGGTACTGGATATCCGACAATATTTCGGAGCAGGGCGTAATTAACGACCTGAAGACCATGAAGGAGCAGGGCATCACGCGTGCGTTCATCGGGCATCAGGGAGTGCCAAACGTGCCTCGCGGCGACGTGAAGTTCCAGACTGAACGCTGGTGGCACATTCTGCACACGGCACTCAAGACAGCGTCGGAGCTGGGAATAGAGATAGGACTTTTCAACGGACCAGGGTGGAGCCACATGGGCGGTCCGTGGGTGAAGCCGGAGCAGAGTATGCGTTATCTCGCGTCGCAGCGTGTGGATGTGACCAGCAACGGCGAAACCATCAACGCCGAATTCCTAACTCCGTCGGATTTTCTGAACAATGTGCGGGTGCTGGCTTTCCCGCGCAAGTTTGGCGAGAACTCGGTGGCATCGGGTGAGGTGAACCTTGACCTGAGTTCCACGGTGAACCTTACGGCCGACAATCCGTTCACGCTGCGCTCGTTGAAGATATATCACAGCGGGCCGTTTATCGCAGATGTCACCGTGAGGGTGAAAGACGGAGAACAATGGCGGGATTTGAAGAGTTTCAGGATTTTCCGCCAGAACATGACGTTTCACACTGGATATGACCTGAATCCTCCCGTTGCGGAAGGTTTTCCCGATGTGACAGGCAAGGAGTTTCAGGTGGAATTCCGCAACCGCCAGGGAAGCAACATCATTCCATCGGTTGAGATTAGCGATGAACCGGTGATATCAAGATATATTGAGAAGGTCCTTGCCCGAATGCACGAGACTCCGGCTCCTCAGTGGACCGAGTATAAATGGGCGCATGAAAACAATTATCCTGAGAGTGAAGTGGTGGCGGAAAGTGATGTAGTGGACATTACCGACTGCCTGACCGATGAGCATCACATCTCCTGGTATGCCCCCAAGGGTAACTGGACTATAATCCGCACCTATATGGCTCCAACCAATATCCTCTGCGACCCCACATTTGAAGATTCAGGTCAGGGTCTTGAGGTTGACCGTTGGAGCAGGGAATCGCTGAAAGCGCATTACGATGCCTACATGGGTGAGGTGATGCGGAGAATACCGGCTGAAGAACGCTCCACATGGAAGGTGGTGGTGTGCGACAGCTACGAGATGGCAACCCAGAACTTTGGAGATGATTTCTTCCCTTATTTTGAGTCGCGTTACGGCTACGACCCAACGCCATATCTGCTAACTTACAGCGGCATAGTGGTGGGAAGCGATGAGCGTAGCGAGCGTTTCTTGTGGGATTTGCGTCGCATGATAGCCGACCGTCTTGCACAGGACAACATCGGTGCGATGGATTCGCTGGCTCGAGCCGACGGCAAGCATTTGTGGCTTGAGAACTATGGTCACTGGGGTTTCCCCGGAGAGTTCCTGAATTATGGAAGCCTTTCGAGTGAGGTTGCTGGTGAATTCTGGAGTACAGGTACGCTTGGCGACATAGAAAACCGTGCCGCGACGAGTTGCGCCCATATTTATGGGAAAAACCTTGTTTCGAGTGAATCGTTTACCTATGGCGGTCCGGAATTTGTGTTCAGTCCCCGCGACATGAAAGCGCGCGGCGACAAGTTCTTCAGCGAGGGTATTAACAACACTCTGCTGCACCTCTATGTCTCACAGACCAATGAAGATTCAATTCCGGGCATGATACCATGGTTCGGCAACGAGTTTAACCGTAAGAACACATGGTACAGCCATCTGTCGCTGTTTACCGACTACCTGAAGCGCTGCAACTATATGCTGCGTCAGGGTACATACGTTGCCGATGTGGCATATTTCATTGGCGACGACACGCCGGTGATGACAGGAATCACTGAACCGGAAATGCCCTCCGGGCGCCAGTTCGATTATGTCAATGCCGAAGTGCTTATCCGAGATGCTCAGGTTAATGAGAATCATGAGATTACGTTGCCTCACGGCAACCGTTACAAGCTGCTTGTGCTGCCTCCGTGCGCCACATTCCGTCCTGAGACATTAAATGCCGTGAAACGGCTTGTGGAGCAGGGTGCCGTGGTCCTTGCAACGAGCGACCGCCCCACTCAGTCGCCAAGTATGCAGAATTACCCCGCTTGCGATGAGCAGGTGTCGGATTTGGCAATTGAGCTGTGGGGCTACGATGGAACAGGGACTTTATCGCGCCGTGTGGGCAAAGGCTATTTCCTCAGGGGCTACGATATTGAGGGTGCCATTGCAACTCATCTTCTTTTGGGTGACAGAAATGTGGGTAAAGATTTCGCCATGACAGTGAATGGTGCCGACGCAACAACCGATGAGGTGCTTTACAGCCATCTTCGTGGCGACGCGCAGGACATTTATTTCATTGCCAACCAGACCGAGGGCGCTAAGGATTTCAGCGGAGTCTTCCGACAGATGAAGGGGCGCAGGGCGCAGTTGTGGAATCCCATCGACGGTTCTCGCCGTGATGTTACTGATTTCGGTTCGCAAGGAGCCGATGCGGTGATACCCCTTCGCCTGAATGCCCTGGAGACTGTGTTTGTGGTGTTTGACCACGAAACGGCTGTTCCTTCGGCAAAAGCGAAGTCGAACTATCCCACGCTCAAGCCATTGGCAGCGCTTAACGGCAAGTGGGACGTGAAGTTCCGGAGCAACTATGGCGACAATGTGGACACCTCGTTTGTTGAGTTGAAGGACTGGACCGAACTCACCGACCCCGTGCTGAAATACTTCAGCGGGCATGGTATCTACAGTACTACGTTTAAACTGAAAAAAATGCCGAAGAACGGACAAATCCTGCTCGACCTTGGCGAAGTGGACAACACGTGCCGCGTGAAGGTGAACGGTGTTGACGTTGGCGGAGCATGGACTGCGCCCTATGTCATCGACATAAGCGGGGCAGCCGTAAAGGGTATAAACACAATAGAGATTGACGTGGCTAATAACTTCATGAACCGTGAAATTGGCGACAAGGTGAACCCTTCGCAGGCTCGCCTCACGTCGAACCGCAACAGTTACGAATCAACATCGCCCTTGCAGCCATCGGGACTGAAAGGACCCGTGCAATTGTTGCTTGCCCAGTGATGGATTGGTGAAAAATATGTGAATTTGCACGAGG
>JAGCVR010000203.1 GCA_017962285.1 Muribaculaceae bacterium
CAGCAAGTAACGGAATGTCGTCACCGAACAGAAACCGGCATTGGACACCGGGACGAAGATGAGTAGTTGGAGACAATGGAATCGTTACCCGGCACATTGCCTTAACCGCGCTGAAGCCGCTGTGTCCTTTCCATTGAGCCAGGTTGTCGGTAAAATACTCATACTGAGCCTCGGCTTTCACACCTCGTCTGGCAAAATAGCGGTTATCCTCGTTGTCGTAGCGAAGACGCAGGTGATAGTTGAAAAAGTGTTCATTCTCAGGAAAAAACACTTCCGCCTCCTCATTCCACAATCCACTGAAAAGATGATAGTGTTCCCAACCAAGTCCCAATTCACAGTCGAAATTCAGCGCATCAATCGACAGAAGTTTAAGGTTGGCACGCTGGTATAGAAACGACAGGTTGTTGGTACGCTTACCTTGCGTATAGAAGTCCTGATATCTGTACCAGATCTCATAGCCTATTCCCATTTTCTTAAACTTCCATGGTTCTATGTCGAATCCCAGCCGCAACATTGAACGAAGTCCCAGACGTAAAGTCAGACTCAGTTCTTTGTTGAGCTTTCCACCCATGAAATAACTGCCGTTCAGCTGTGCGGCGGCGAGTTCTTCAGTATCGAAACGCGCCCCTACAGAAGCCTCTATGGTATTCTTCTCCCGCGTATCAATCAGACCGTGTTGGTCATCGACAGATGATGGCAGGTTGCTTAAATCCCGCAAGTGCATTTTGCGACAATAATCTTTCGGCACGCCGGCAAGCGATTTGAGCATCATAATGGAATCCAGCTTTTCCCTCGTTGCATTCTCGCCGCGCTCCATCAGCGAATTGAGTGCCTTCGACGTGAAACTGCCGCTGGTAAATCCACGAACAGGCACTTTAATGACCAAATCGCAATATTTCTCATTCTCCGCTGCCCGCCGGCTCACATCACTGCCCGCCGAGCGTTCCAGCACGTCCATAAGCGTACGATACTGTTTGTCGGTTCCGAGTTCAAGGTCAAATTTAACTCCAATCACGATGTCGGCACCAAGCTTTCGCGCCACATCGGCAGCAAAATTGTTCTTCGCGCCACCATCCACAAGCACCATTTCGCCCATGTGGACCGGTGCGAAAACTCCTGGAATCGACATGCTGGAACGTATGCTTTTCAACAGCGACCCATGTGTGAGCACCACCTCCTTGTCCTCGACCAAATCAGTTGCCACACATGCGAACTGACGTGGCATATCGCGCATGAAGTCAATGCTGTCGGTAAAGCCGTGAAGATAGCGGGCAAAAGCATTTTCCACATTAATGCCACGAATAACGCCACCGGGTTGAGGATCAATACCGCCACGGACATAGAAATCCCTCTCATAGAAATAAGTGTTGGCGGCATCACGCTCACTCAGCGTGAGATGAGCCAGATTCTCGCTGTCGAGGAACAGTTCTGTCCAGTCGGTAGTACGGAATATATCAGCAATGTCTTCGCTGTCATAACCCACGCTATAAAACGCTCCTACAATACTGCCCATACTGGTTCCCACCACCATGTCCACCGGCAGTCCTGCTTCCTCTATGACTTTGAGGAAACCCACATGAATGGCTCCCAATGCACCGCCGCCGCTGAAAACCACAGCCACCTTCTTGCGCTGAGGCATTTCTGGTGGCGGAACATCTTGAGCAGTCAATGGCAGAACCATTAACGATGCAGTCAAATACAGCAAAAAACGTCTTAGTTCTTTAAGCATAAGTTATTCTTCCTTGAAAGCATTCCAACCTTGTGCACAGATTTCCACTTCAGTGCCATCGCGGGTTACCATGGATGTGCCGAGCGAAGGTTTCACAATGTGTCCTATCATGTGAGCCGTCTTCATCTTCTCAACTTTTTCCAGTTCCGACAAAGGCACCGTGAAAAGGAGTTCGTAGTCTTCACCGCCATTCATCGCTGCAGTGACAAGATTCATATTCAGTTCCTCCGCCATGACTGCAGTCTGATAATCAATGGGAATGCGGTCTTCATAAATTCTGCACCCCACTCCACTCTGCCTGCAGATATGAATCAATTCGCTGGAAAGCCCGTCGCTCACATCGATCATCGCCGTGGGGTGAATGTCGAGTTCTCGAATTTCGTTTATCACATCCCGGCGCGCTTCGGGCTTCAACTGTCGTTCCAGAAGATACTCCCGTCCGGCAAAGTCGGGCTGGAAATCCTTTTGTCCTGCCGAAGCCACACGTTCGCGCTCAAGCAACTGGAGTCCCATATATGCCGCACCGAGGTCTCCGCTGACGCAGATGAGGTTTGTGTCGGCAGCGCCATTGCGATATATTATATCCTTTTCATCTGCTTCGCCCACGCAGGTGATGCTTATAAGCAGTCCCGTAACACTTGCCGATGTATCTCCCCCTACTAAATCCACGCAATAACGCTCACAGGCGGCATAAATGCCGGCATACAACTCGGTGATGTGCTCAACCGTGAAACGTTTTGAAACTCCAAGCGACACGGTAATCTGTCGTGGAGTGCCGTTCATGGCATAAACATCGCTCAGGTTCACCACCACAGCCTTGTAGCCCAGATGGCGAAGCGGGACATAAGTGAGGTCGAAATGAATACCCTCGAGCAGAAGATCGGTGGTAAGAAGTGTTTTCTTGCCACCGCTGTCTATTACTGCACAATCATCGCCAACAGCTTTAAGCGTTGAGGCGTTAATGGTTTTGAAATCTTTTGTGAGATGGTGAATCAGTCCAAATTCACCTATCGATGAAATCTCTGACATTATATGTATTTAATTGTTTTGGTCATAGAACTGTGGTGGTGTGACGGTTTCGTTGATCTTCTTTTCAAGTACCTCCACAAAGTTGTGCGTTTCGTTGTCGCGGAACGATATCTTAATCGGGATGAAGAAAACATGCTCGCGCATAGTCGGCGGGAAATAAGGATTATTCAGAATGCGCACAGCATCCTTCTCGGTGGTAACTATGAACTTGCGGTTGCCTGGCATACTTTCGAACATATTGAAGATATACCTGAAATCGTCACGGGTAAAATAGTGATGGTCGTCGAAGTGTATCAGTTTAACCTGTGCCGAGAATCCTCGCAAATATCGCACAAACGTCCGTGGATTGGCTATTCCGGTCAAGCCGAGCACCAGATC
>JAGCVR010000204.1 GCA_017962285.1 Muribaculaceae bacterium
AACTTGTTAACTTGTTAACTTGTTATTGCAATTCCCCTTTCCCCTGGCGCAGGATTTCCGGCTCACCACTGGTAAGGTCCACCACCGTCGAAGGGTACATCGCGCCACGTCCCGATGCCACCACCACATCCACACTCTCGCCGTAGGTCTCGGCTATCAGTTCAGGCTCGCACATATAATCCTCGTCACGGCCCTCTATCGACGTGGTGAAAATGGGACGTCCCAGCGCCTCAACAATAGCTCTCGCAACTTCGTTGTCGGGGATTCTCACGCCCACGGCGCGGCGCCCCTTGAATGCCTTTGGCAACTTCGACAGTGCCGGTAGGATAAACGTGAACGGACCGGGCAGATTTGCACGCATGAGGCGGAACTGCGCATTATCAACCTTGGCATACTGCGCCACCTCGCTCATGTCTGAACACACTATCGACAAATTGGTCTTTGCCGACTTCATCGCCTTTAGCGAGCAGATGCGTTCTATCGCGCTGTTGTTCAGCGCGTCGCACCCTATCGCATATAGCGTATCGGTGGGATACACGATAATCCCGCCATCTTCCAGCACGCGCACCACACTCTCAATGTGCCGCTCATTCACACTTCCTTCATTAATCTCCAATATCCTCATAACCGTCAATTATTTACTGATTTACTGATTACACTTCTTCCAGGTCGTGTCCCATGCGGCGCTTTTTGGTCTCCATGTAGAAGTGGTTGTAGCGGTTGGGCTTCACCTCGATGTGGACATTCTCCACAATCTCAAGTCCGTAGCTCTCAAGCCCCACGCGCTTTGCGGGATTGTTGGTCATCAGACGCATCTTCTTCACGCCAAGGATTCGCAGGATGTTGGCTCCCACGCCGTAGCTCCGCTCATCGGGACGGAATCCCAGGTGAACGTTCGCCTCCACGGTGTCAAGACCATTTTCCTGAAGCTTATACGCCCTTATTTTGTTCATCAGCCCTATGCCTCTGCCTTCCTGGTTCATATAAAGCACCACGCCCTTGCCTTCATCCTCAATCTTCTGCATTGCCAGATGCAGCTGTTCACCGCACTCACAGCGCATCGACCCGAAAATGTCGCCGGTCATGCAAGAGGAATGAACCCTGACAAGAATCGGCTCGTCGGGTTCCCAACTTCCTTTGATGAGCGCTATATGTTCCAGCCCGTTGTTCAACTGGCGGAACGGTATCAGACGGAAATGTCCCAACGCGGTGGGCATATCCACCTCCTCGCCTATTTCCACAACCTGCTCCTTACGCAGCCGGTAAGCGATAAGATCGGCAATCGACACAATGGGCAGATTGTACTTTCGGGCAATCTCCATCAGCTGTGGCAGCCGCGCCATGGTGCCGTCGGGGTTGATAATCTCTATGAGTGCCGCTGCGGGATGCAACCCTGCCATGCGCGCCAGGTCCACCGCAGCCTCGGTATGCCCCGCCATAACAAGGACGCCGCGGTCCTGAGCACGGAGCGGATTCACATGACCGGGACGGCCAAAGTCCTCGGGCTTGCTCTCAGGGTCGGCAAGAGCGCGGATCGTCATGGCGCGGTCGTGCATCGAGACTCCGGTAGTGCAGCCTGCAAGCAGGTCCACGGTCACAGTAAACGGCGTCCCAAGCACCGAAGTGTTCTCCTCCACCTGCATGGCAAGCCCAAGTTCATGACACCGCTTGTTTGTGAGTGGTGCGCACAGCACGCCACGCCCCTCTCGGAGCATGAAGTTCACCTTCTCCTCTGTCACCTTCTCTGCGGCAATGATGAAATCGCCTTCGTTTTCGCGGTTCTCATCATCCACCACTATCACAAATCCGCCATCACGGATTTGCGCTATCGCTTCCTCTATGGAATTTAATTTTATTGTATCGTTATCGCTCATTGACAATATTTTAACACTATAAGCCTAAACCTTTTATTTAATTCTCGCCAGCCCCTTCTGAAAGCAATGCCGACAATTCATCGCACACTTTTATTGTTTGGTTAAGTTCTGCACGCAGATTCCTGATATGCCTCCTGCCGATGAAATAAAACGGAATGCTCAGGGGCAGGACTGCCGCAAGCGAATAGCCCAGGACACGATTACCAGCTGGGCGATACGTGAGCAGCTGACGGATGAAGGGGAAATCCATGGTTTTGTTTATCACGATCTGACGGCGCGAATTGCTGATGTAATCCACCACGTCCTCCACTTCGCGCGACAGCGACGCCAGCGACGGCTTGTCGTACCCAAGTGTCCAGTACTGGATAAACTTTTCGCGACCGGCATTCGCACTGAGATACTGTTCACAGCTTGCCTTGAGATGCGCCAGTTTCTGAACGGCTTCTGCCGGCACCACATCCGCCATCACCACCTCCTTGATTTCGAGTTTACGGGTCTGGTGAAGACCGGTAATGCGGCGGAAGAAATTAAGGTATGCGTCGGCGTTCACAACTGCCGAGTCGTTCACTGCCTTATGCGTCAGGAACAAGCCGAACGGCAGCAGGACCATGGAGCTGAGCCACATTCCCTGCCAAACCCACCAGTGACCGTCGCGCGCCAACTTATAGCCCATTGTGTCGATTACATAATACACAATGAACAGCAGCACCGAAATCACTATGGGTGTTCCCAGACCGCCTTTGCGGATAATCGCGCCGAGCGGTGCCCCGATAAAGAAAAATATCAGGCAAGCCAGCGACAGCGTGAATTTCTTGTGCATCTCTATCTGGTGACGGCGAATCACCATCAGGTCGTCGTTGACCATATATCCGCGGAACTCGCAGTCCTGACGGGCGCTAAGCGCTTTTGCCAATGCCTTGTCAACCACCTGGAAACGTCCGTTTGCCGTGAGTTCTTTCAGTTTGTCGTTCAGGTTGATGGGTTTATCCATCTTCACCGGTTTAATGGGCTCGCTGTGCCGTCCGCGCCCGTCGTATATCACATTGCGCGTGGCAGTTCCCACCACCGGCAAGGTCCGCATTTCCTCGGCGATGTCATGTCCCGTGGAATCCACCTTCAGGCGCACCGAGTCAATCGTGTGCCGCAATTCGGTGATGTTCTTCCCAACGTATTGCTGGCGCATAGTCTCATCGTCCATCCGCGTGAATGTGGCATCATACGGAATAAGAATCTCCTTGTCGTGGAACGTCTCACGCCGGTAGAGGTCTTTTCCCAGATTGCTGGTTCCGCTCTGGTTCATGTCCTCGTACCACTCTCCGTGATACAGGTTCAGCACTATGTTAAGCTTGTCGGGCGTGAAGCTGAGCCGCCCTGAGTCGGCAGCCACAATGCGCGGATAACCGCTTATCTTGCTCACGTCGTAGATGAGCACGTTGTAGAGCATGTCGCGCTCGGCGTCCTTATGCTTCACGAACAGGTTATAACCCGGAATCTGACGGTAGATTGCCCCTTCGGGGATGTCGAGCGTGGGACTCTTCTGGCGTGCGGAGAACAGCAGCGTCCACATCTTTACGTTCGACTGTGGAATCACGTCGTTCTGAAAATAAAACGCGCCGATGGCAACCAGGATGATGAAGGCTATCAGAGGCCTCATCAATGTCATCAGCGAGATTCCCGATGACTTGATTGCCGTGAGCTCGAAATGCTCGCCGAGATTGCCGAATGTCATCAGCGACGCGAGCAGTATGGCAAGCGGCAGGGCAAGCGGAATCATCGTAATGGAAGAATAGAAGAACAATTCCGCCAGCACGCTCATCTCAAGTCCCTTGCCCACAAGATCCTCTATGTATTTCCACAGGAACTGCATCAGCAAGACGAACATACAGATAAAGAACGTCATAAGGAACTGCGGAATGAACGTCTGCAGCATAAACGTGTTTAATCTCTTTATCCGTAACATCTCTGTGTCGCCTTTACGTGAATATCATGCAAAGTTAATAAATAGTTGGCAGTTATCAGTTATCACTTGCCAGTTTTTATTGAACTTTAACAGCGAAACAGCCCACAAAACGC
>JAGCVR010000205.1 GCA_017962285.1 Muribaculaceae bacterium
ACGTGTTCCGCGGTACCGGTGCCGCGCTGAGTGGCGAGGCCGTGAACCGGAAAGTGGCGCTGAACAGGTATAATGTGTATCACGACACTATGCTCGGCGGTTATCAGATTCTTAATTAGACATTAGATGTTAGAAATCAGACGGGTCGGTTGCGTGCAACCGAGTACCGTGCGAGAAATCAGATAGGTTTTTAGAAATTAGATTTTGGATTATGGCTCTTCAATGTGGTATTGTGGGACTCCCTAATGTGGGAAAATCAACCTTGTTTAACTGTCTGTCGAACGCAAAAGCACAGTCGGCGAACTTCCCGTTCTGTACGATTGAACCGAATGTGGGCGTAATTACCGTGCCCGACCATCGTCTGGCGGCACTTGCCGAATTGGTCCATCCGGAGAGGATTGTGCCCACCACTGTGGAAATAGTGGATATTGCCGGACTTGTCAAGGGCGCTTCGCGCGGCGAGGGACTTGGGAACAAATTCCTTGCCAATATCCGCGAGACCGATGCCATTATTCATGTGCTCCGCTGCTTCGACGATGACAACATAACCCACGTTGACGGGACCGTGGACCCGGTTCGCGACAAGGAAGTGGTGGATACCGAACTTCAGCTGCGCGACCTTGAGACCATTGAGAGCAGGATTACCCGCGTGGCAAAGCAGGCAGCCGCCGGCGACCGCGATGCCAAACTGCAGCACGAAGTCTATAGCCGATATCTCGAAGTCCTGTCGCAGGGACGTAATGCCCGCGAGGTGGTTCTTGAGACCAAGGATGAGCAGCGTGTAGCGCATGAGCTGTTCCTGCTCACCAACAAGCCTGTTCTCTATGTATGCAACGTGGACGACGCGAGTGCGGTTACCGGTAATCACTATGTGGATGCGGTGCGGCGTGCCATTGAGGGAGAGAATGCTCAGATGCTCGTGATAGCCACCCAGACTGAGAGCGAGATTGCCGAACTCGAGACTTACGAGGAACGCCAGATGTTCCTGCAGGAGATAGGTCTTGAGGAAAGCGGCGTGAACCGGCTCATAAAAGCCGCTTACGCACTGCTGAACCTTGAGACTTTCCTCACCGCTGGACCGAAAGAAGTGCGTGCGTGGACATTCCGCAAGGGAAGCAAGGCACCACAGTGCGCCGGCGTTATTCACACCGACTTTGAGCGAGGTTTTATCCGCGCCGAAATCATTAAGTACGACGATTACATTGCGCTCGGAAGCGAACAGGCCGTGAAAGAGGCGGGCAAGATGCACATTGAGGGAAAGGACTATGTTATGCAGGATGGCGACATAGTGGTGTTCCGCTTCAACGTGTGATTTATCTGTGCAGCAGATAACCGAGCGAGAAATTCAGGTTCAGCATAAATGTGGTGGCACCGGTGTGAGGCTGGGCAAAGGCAACGCCAAAGCCGAGAGATTTCACCCTGAGCCCCGCGGCAATCGACAGTCCCGACAGGAAATTGCGTTTGTAGGCTGTCATGTCGGTTCGTGTCTTGTAGTTGTATCCGACACCCACATAAACCTTGTCGGTTGGGACAAATTCCACACCGAATACAAGGTGGCGGAACAGGTTGCTCATGAACTTGTCGTGTTTCACCAGTGCCGACGAAGCTGAGTTCTTGTCCGACGGCTCATAGTAGGGCAGATGCCAGTAGCGCAGGCTGTGCGCTGTGATCGATATGCGGAAAGGTACCGAGCGGAGCATCTGAGAGTAGCCAAGCTGAATGTCCCACGGCAGCGATGATGATTTGTCGCTGAACTTCTTCACTTCACCACCTAGGTTTTTCGCTACCAGCGAAAGCGACAGTTCATTCTCCGGATTATAGTAGTTGATGCCCAGGTCGGCAGCCAGCGCAGCCGAAGAATAGGACTCGTAGCTGGAATAGGCAAACTTCAGGTTAATACCACCGCGCAGATAGTCGTTTATGTCGTGAGAATATGTGGCGTTAACGGCAAGGTCGTGAGCAGAAAATGTGCCGGTAACGGTGCCGTCGGCTTCGGTAGCCGTGAATGAGCCATAACCATAGTACTGGAGTCCGGCAGCCCAGGCGCTGTGCTCGTTGATGCCCTGTCCGTATCGCGCCCCCATAAAGTTGGTTCCGCCTATGTAGTGCATATAGTTGAGTCCTATCTGGTGGTCGATTTCAGGACCGAGGAGAGCAGGGTTCTGTTCCACAAGGTTGATGTCGTCGTCGATAAGGGCAATGTTGTGCCCGCCGAGTCCGTACACATGGCTCGAAGGCGTTACCGAGAGGACCTGGTACGCGTTCGACGTTTCCTGTGCCTGAAGCTGAATGCCAGCCACAAGGCACAAAGCCATTGATATTTTTCTCAAAGATATTCTCATGATTACACTAATAACGTAAAACTACGGCTTAATAGTATAATGGTAGTCAAAATTCTTTGCTTTGCCGTTGATGTCTAAAAGGAGAGGACGGCGCAAATTTGCTCTCATGAATATTAAATTTCCTTTCAAAAGTCGTGAAAAAACAGGTGATTATGTAAAAAAAATTAAAACAATGCTAATCATGCTCAAAAGTTGAGGGGGAAATGCTTGTGAAATTGGAATTTGAATTTATATTTGCAATGCATTTGAGGCACGAGATAATTTTATGAAGCAAATAGTAAGAAAAGCGGCATTAGTTTTGATTGCGATAATGGCAGCCGGCACATTGAGCGCTCAGGTTAGCCACGTTACTATTTGTAACCCTTCGGCTCCCAACGGAGTTGAGTATCTCGAGGTCTATGAATTTGAGTATGTCGACGTTCAGCCGCAGTTCCCTGGTGGTGAATCGGGGCTCATCAACTACATAAACAAAACCCGTGAATATCCCTACGATGCCTATCACAATGGCATTCAGGGACGCGTGTTGTGCAGTTTCATCGTTGGCAAGGACGGCAAGGTCAGCAACGTTAAGATTATCCGCGGAGCAGGCGATGCCACTCTCAACAGGGAGGCGATGCGCGTGATAAAGCAGATGCCACGCTGGAAGGCCGGCAAGGTGGATGGCGAGAGCGTGGCAGTGCGTGTGGTGCTGCCCATAGCCTTCAGACTTTAGTCCCACGCATTTTCAGCGATTGTCACATGGCTTTGGCATGATTGCCGAAGTCTTTTTTTGTTGCCACTATGCAAACGATTGCGTGGAATTTGTTCAAATTATGTGCCAAGTTAGGATTATTTGGGCTTGTTTTTTGTTAAATTTGTAGGTATAAGGACTAATGACCTTTTCTGCTCTTCTTCGGCGGAATGAGATGCAGAACGCATTAAACTTGAAAACAAACAATAAAACTACAATAACAAAATGAAAACAAAACCGGATTTAAGTTTTTGGAAACTGTGGAATATCAGTTTCGGTTTCTTTGGCGTGCAGATTGCTTACGCCCTGCAAAGTGCCAATATCAGTCGCATTTTTGCCACACTTGGCGCCGACCCTCATTCATTGAGCTTTTTCTGGATTCTTCCCCCTTTGATGGGTATGATTGTCCAGCCACTCGTGGGTTACTTCAGCGATAAGACATGGACCCGTTTCGGCCGTCGCATCCCATATCTGTTTGTGGGAGCAGCGGTAGCCGTGGCGGTGATGTGCCTGCTGCCCAATGCCGGCAGTTTCGGATTCACTGTTGCCGCAGCCATGGTGTTCGGTGCGGTAATGCTGATGTTACTCGACACCAGCATCAACATGGCTATGCAGCCGTTCAAGATGATGGTGGGCGATATGGTGAACGAAAAGCAGAAGGCCAAGGCCTACTCAATCCAGAGTTTCCTGTGTAACGCAGGCTCCATAGTGGGTTATCTGTTCCCGCTGATTTTCACCGCTCTCGGTATCGCTAACGTTGCCGACGAGGGACATGTGCCCGACTCGGTGAAATGGGCATTCTACATTGGTTCCGCCATTCTGATTCTGTGCGTAATCTTCACCACTTCGAAAGTAAAGGAGTACACACCCGCCGAGATGGCAGAGTTCCAGGCTAGTGCCAATGCCGAGAAAGCCGAGGTGAATGCGGCTAAAGGAGCTAAGGGCAGTAGCAGCAATGCCATGAAAGTATTTTTCCAAGTGGGACTGGTGCAGTTCTTCTGCTGGGCTGCTTTCATGTTCATGTGGACTTACACCAACGGCTCTATCGCCGATACGGTGTGGAACACCACCGACCCCAAGTCGGCAGGATATCAGGACGCCGGCAACTGGGTGGGAACGGTGTTCGCTGTTCAGGCCATTGGCAGTGTGCTGTGGGCAGTGGCGCTTCCGTTCTTCAAGAACATTAAGGTGGGCTATGCGTTGAGTCTGTTTATAGGAGGCGTAGGATTTGCCATGGTGCCATTTGTGACCGACAAGTTCCTGCTGTTCGTGCCTTACGCACTTATCGGCTGCGCATGGGCTGCAATGCTTGCCATGCCGTTCACGCTGGTTACCAATGCCCTTGAGGGCAGCAACCGCATGGGAACTTATCTGGGACTTTTCAACTGCACCATCTGCATTCCGCAGATCGTAGCCGCTATTTGTGGCGGATTCCTCATGACCATGATGCACAACCTGCTGCCCACAGTGAGCGAGCAGGGCAACATGCTCCTTCTCGCCGGAATCCTCCTTCTGGCAGGTACAGTGTGCGTGTTCTTCATCTCGGAAAAGAAGAAAAAAGTTGTTTCGGAATAATCGGGTATTAATAAAAAACTAAATAGATATGAAGCTAAGTTTTAACATAGAGTATCGCACCGTCTTCGGCGAAGAGCTCACCCTCAACGTCATAATTGACGGTAACAGCGATAAGGTCATTAAGTACAGAATGAGTACCGCCGATGGTGTGAACTGGTACTGTGAAGTGTCGAAGGCATTGCATGACGGGCAGACGCTCGACTATTATTATGCCGTGGAGCGTGGCGGCGAGGAAATCCGCCATGAATGGACCGTGGCAATGCATCATTTGTCAATGAATGTGCCGGATGCCAAACACTGGATAATCTACGACCACTGGAACGATACCCCCGACAACAGCTACCTCTACAGCAGCGCTTACACAGATTGCATATCGCGTCACGAACTGGAGCAGATGCGTCAGCGCCGTGGCGGCAAAGTGGTGGTGCTGAGTGTGCGCGCACCGCAGCTGCGTGCCGAGGAACGTCTGGCAGTTAGTGGCGATATCCCGGCTCTTGGAGCATGGGACACCAGCAAGGCTCTGATCATGACCGAACATTCCCATAACGAATGGGTGGTGGCAGTGAATGTGGACGATGTGGAGGAAGAGGAAATGTCTCTCAAGTTCTTCACCGTGAGCCGCTCTAAGGACTACGAGACAATGTGGGAAAATTCCGACAACCGCACCATTGCCATTCCCAAACTGGCTAAAGGCGATGTGGTGGCTTATGAACTGGGCGAAGCCAGATTCCCGGTACCCGACCGCCGCATGGCAGGAACCGTGATACCCATCTTCTCATTGAGAAGTTCGTCGAGTTTCGGCATTGGTGATTTCGGCGACTTGAAAAAAATGATCGACTGGGTTTCTGCAACAGGCCAGCGTGTGCTTCAAGTTCTGCCTATCAACGACACAACAATAAGCCATACGTGGACCGATTCCTATCCCTACAACAGCATAAGCATCTATGCTCTTCATCCCCAATATGGTGACCTGAACGACCTCAATGAACTTGCCGACAAGAAGATGATGGCGCAGTTTGAGAAGCTCCGCGAGAAACTCAATGCCCTGCCACAGATTGACTATGAGCGTGTGAACAACGCAAAAATGGATTATATGCGCCTCCTGTTCGAGCAGGAAGGAGAGGAAACACTCAAGAGCGAGCCGTTCAAGGCATTCTTTGCCATGAACAAGGATTGGCTTGTGCCCTATGCCGCATTCAGCCATTACCGCGACCTTTACGGCACCGCCACGTTCAGCAAGTGGCCCGAACACAGGGAGTTTACCGACAAGGAGCGTATTGCCATGTCGAATCCCCGCACCAAGATTTATGCCGACGTGGCGCTGTGGTACTTTATCCAGTATCACCTCGACCGTCAGATGCGTGCCGCGCATGAATATGCCCGCAGCAAGCAGGTGATACTCAAGGGCGACATCCCCATCGGCATCAGCCGCGATGGTGTGGAGGCATGGGTGGAACCACGCTACTTCAACCTTAACGGACAAGCCGGTGCTCCGCCCGATGCTTTCTCGGCAAACGGGCAGAACTGGGGATTCCCCACCTACAACTGGGACACCATGATTGCCGACGGATGCCAGTGGTGGGTGCGCCGTTTCCGCAAGATGCAGCAGTATTTCGATGCCTACCGCATCGACCACGTGTTGGGCTTCTTCCGCATTTGGGAAATACCCATCGACGCAGTTTACGGCCTGCTGGGCCAGTTCTCTCCGTCGCTTGGAATGAGCCGCGACGAGATAGAGTCCTACGGGCTGATGTTCCAGGAGGAACTGTTCACCACGCCATTCATAGCCGACTGGGTGGTGGACCGCATTTTCGGCGAGAATGCTAACCGGGTGCGCGAGCAGTATCTTGAACGCACTCACGACGATATCTACCGCCTCAAGGAAGAATGCAACACTCAGAGAAAGATTGAAGCACTCTTTGCCGGTGTTACCGACCAGAAAGAGCTTTATCTGCGCGACGGTCTGTATTCTCTCGTAAGCGATGTCTTGTTCGTCCGCGACAGGAAGGATGCCGACAAGTTCCATCCGCGCATTGCAGTGCAGCACGACTTCATCTACGAAACTCTCTATGACCACGACAAGCAGGCATTCAACCGCCTTTACAACGATTATTACTATCGCCGCAACAATCAGTTCTGGTATCATGAGGCAATGAAGAAACTGCCGCGTCTCGCCGAAGCGACTCGCATGCTGATTTGCGCCGAAGACCTCGGTATGGTGCCCGATTGCGTGGCTTGGGTGATGCAGGAACTGCGCATCCTGAGTCTTGAGATACAGTCGATGCCAAAAGACCCGCATCTCACATTCGGATATCTGCCCGCAAATCCCTATCGGTCGGTGAGCACAATTTCCACTCACGACATGCCCACACTGCGTCAGTGGTGGGACGAAGACTGGGAGCGCACACAGAATTACTACAACAACAGTTTGTGGCGCGGTGGCGCTGCTCCACACCCGCTTCCCGGCTGGCTCGCCGACGACATTGTGCGTGCACATCTCAACAGCCCGTCGATGCTCTGCCTGATTTCACTGCAAGACTGGATGTCGGTAGATGAGAAACTCCGCCTGCCCGATGCCGATGCCGAACGCATCAACATTCCGGCAAATCCCCGTCACTACTGGCGCTATCGCATGCACATGAGCATCGAAGAACTGATGAAAGCCGATGATTTCAACAACAAGCTGAAAATGCTTATAACTCAAAGCGGAAGAAAATGAAACGAATAATCTTTGCCTTGATAACATTGCTGCCATTGCTTGCCATGGCGCACGAAGTGAAGTCGCCCAACGGAAATGTGGTGGTGAACTTTTACCTCGACTCATCGCGACCGACTTATGAAATGACCTACAAGGGCCGTGCCGTGGTGAAACCGAGTCACCTTGGGCTTGAACTTGCCAAAGACAAGCATGCGTCGAAAGGAATGGGTGAAACCCACCTTATGGACGGTTTCGTGATAAAAGATGTCGTCACTTCCTCCTTCGATGAGACCTGGCAACCGGTGTGGGGAGAAAATTCCGACATCCGCAACTGCTACAACGAACTTGCGGCAACGTTGCGTCAGCCCTCAACCGAACGCGAAATCATAATCCGTTTCCGTGTCTATGACGATGGCATCGGCTTCCGTTATGAATTCCCCCAGCAGGAAGCGCTGAACTATTTCCTGATTAAGGACGAGCGGACTGAGTTTGCCATGACAGGCGACCACACAGCCTGGTGGCTCCCCGGAGACTACGACACGCAGGAGCAGGTGACTCAGCAGACCCGTCTGTCGGAAATCCGCGGTCGGCACAAGCAGGCAGTGAACTGGGGTAATTCCTCGGTTGCAGTGTTCTCTGAAACCGGTGTGCAGACTTCTCTCCAGATGAAGAGCGACGACGGGCTTTACATCAACATCCATGAAGCCGCTTGTGTGGATTACGCCACAATGCACTTGGAACTTGTGGATGCCCAGACCACTCATCTGACGCAGAAACTCGGGGGAAACAGCAACGTTTATACCCCCGACCCGCAACCGTCGGACTTCCCGTTACCTGGAGTGTTTACGTTCGTGAGTCACCTCACCCCCGATGCCACCGGGCTGAAAGGTGCCATGCAGACACCTTGCAAGAGCCCATGGCGAACGGTGATGGTGAGCGATGACGCACGCGACATGCTCTCGTCGAACCTCATCCTGAACCTCAACGAGCCGTGTGCTCTCGATGATACGTCGTGGATTCACCCCACCAAGTATTGCGGTGTGTGGTGGGAAATGATTGTGGGCAAGAGCGCATGGAACTATACCGATGAGTTCCCGAGCATCAAACTCGACCAGATCGACTGGGCTACAGCCAAGCGCAACGGCCGCCATGCCGCAAACAACGATAAAGTGAAGCGATATATCGATTTCGCAGCCAAGAACGGCCTTGATCAGGTGCTGGTTGAAGGCTGGAACGTGGGATGGGAAGACTGGGCTAACATGTGGAAGGCCGATGTGTTCGATTTCGTGACTCCATATCCCGATTTCGACATAGCCATGCTCAACGAATATGCCCACAGCAAAGGCGTGAAACTGATGATGCATCACGAGACCAGTTCTTCGGTGATGAACTACGAGCGGCACATGGAAGATGCCTACAATTTGATGAACCGTTATGGCTACGATGCCGTTAAGAGCGGTTATGTGGGCGATATCATCCCGCGTGGCGACCACCATTTCAGCCAGTCGATGAACAATCACTATCTCTATTGCGTGAAACAGGCTGCCAAGCACCATATCATGGTTAACGCTCACGAGGCGGTGCGCCCCACGGGACTGTGCCGCACATATCCTAACATGGTTGGCAACGAGAGCGCCCGTGGACAGGAATACGAGGCTTTCGGCGGCAGCAATCCCGACCACACTGTGATATTGCCGTTCACACGTCTGCAGGGTGGCCCCATGGACTACACACCAGGAGTTTTGGAGACCCAGCTCAGCACATGGAGCGACAATCCATCGTGGGTGCGCACCACTCTTGTGGGTCAGCTTGCCCTCTATGTTACGCTCTACAGCCCATTGCAGATGGCTGCCGACTTGCCCGAAAATTACGAGCGGTTCGACGATGCGTTCCAGTTTATCCGCGATGTGGCGGTGGATTGGAGTAAATCAATCTACCTTGAAGCAGAGCCTGCCGACTACATCACTGTGGCTCGCAAGGCAAAAGGAACCGACAACTGGTTCGTAGGAGGGAAATGCGACGAGAACGGTCATACCGCCGAGCTGAAACTCGATTTTCTTGACAAAGGTCGGAAATACGAGTGCGTGATTTATGCCGATGCCAAGAATGCGCATTACGAGTTTAACCCCAAAGCATACGTGATAACACGCAAAACCGTGAAGCAAGGCGATAAACTGAAGCTTAAGGAGGCTCCGGGCGGAGGTTTTGCCATCTCACTGAAGGCATTATAAAGATAAGCACTAAATAACTTAAGAATTCAAAAACAAATCATGAAGAAAATACTTATGGGTCTGACACTGGCACTCGGTATGACATCGCTCACGGCAGTGGGTGCCACGTTCAACGAAGTTACCTACAATCCCGGTGCAACAGAGTTCTGTCTTTCCGTGGGCGACAAGCCTGCCAAGCAGATGACACTGCGGATTTATCGCACCGCTACCGACGCTAAACCGTTTAAGGTGGTGAAAGTGCGCCGCTCAGGAGATTGCTATCGTACAAGTGTAGCGGGCGATTTGCAAGGATGTTTCTTTACGTTCGACGTGGGACGTGGAGAGTTCCCCGGTTTTTTCGCTAAGGCTGTTGGCGTGAATGGCCGCCGCGGCGCCGTGGTGGACATGAAAGATACAAATCCACAGGGTTGGGCAGAAGACCGTAGGCCGGACATAGCAATGAAAGACCTTGTGCTTTATGAAATGCACCACCGCGATTTCTCAATCGACCCCTCGTCGGGATTTGAGCATAAAGGGAAGTTTCTTGCGCTGACAGAGCCAAAGGCTATTAAGCACCTCACCGACCTTGGAATAAATGCGGTGCATGTGCTGCCTTCATTCGACTATGCCTCTGTGGATGAGAAACGGCTGAATGTTCCACAGTACAACTGGGGATACGACCCACTGAACTATAATGTGCCAGAAGTCGGTTATTCCACCAATCCCTACGACCCGCAGGTGCGTATCCGCGAATTCAAGCAGATGGTGCAGGCGTTGCATAAAGCCGGCATTAAGGTGATACTTGATGTGGTGTATAATCACACATTCAATACCGGCGAAAGCGTATTTACCCTCGGCGGCTGGGACAGTGCCTATCGTCATCGTGCCGACGGCTCTTTCAGCAACGGTTCGGGCTGCGGTAATGAAACTGCGAGCGAAACGGCCAAGTTCGGCGAATATATGAAGCAGTCGATGCTCTACTGGGTAAATGAATATCATGTGGATGGGTTCCGCGTGGACCTGATGGGTGTGCATGACATCGCCACAATGAACGAAATCCGGGCCGCCCTGCCCAAAGATGTGATAATGTACGGTGAGGGCTGGAGCGCCGGTGACTGCGCGCTGCCCTATGAGAAACTCGCCATGAAGGCAGCAGTGGCGCAGATGCCCGGTATTGCCGCATTCAGCGATGACTTGCGCGATGCTCTGCGCGGTCCGTTCAGCGATGATACTAAGGGCGCTTTCCTTGCAGGCCTTGCCGGTGAGGAGGAAAGCATAAAGGCCGGTATCGTGGGGTGCATTGAGCATCCCGAGGTGAACTATTCGAAGGTGAATTACAGCAAGAAACCCTGGGCCAAGGAACCCACGCAGATGATAAGCTATGTGAGCTGCCACGACGATATGTGTCTTGTGGACCGTCTGCGTGCCAGCATCCCGGGAATTAGCGAAGAGGAACTTATACGGCTCGACCTGCTGGCACAGACGGCGGTGATGACTTCGCAAGGCGTTCCGTTCATGCTCAGCGGAGAGGAGATGCTTCGCAACAAGAAAGGTGTTCACAACAGCTTTGAATCGCCCGACAGCATTAACCATCTCGACTGGCATCAGCTTGAAGTGAAGCCTCAGGTGATGGACTATTACAGCCGTCTGATAGCGATGCGCAAGAATCACCCGGCGTTCCGTCTGGGCACTGCCGAGAAGGTTCGCGAGAATGTTCATTTCCTGCCTGGCGGTGATTGCCTGGTGGCATTTGTTATAAGGAATACCGACACGAGAGATTCGTGGCACAACACGGTGGTGGTGCTCAACGCAAACCGCGAGCCGCGGATTGTGGAAGTTGCACCTTCGGAATATACTGTGGTTTGCCGCAACCTGTTGATTGATGAAGAGGGACTCGACACCGTGCGTGGAAGCAGCGTGGTGGTTCCTGCTCAGTCGGCGCTTATTATGCATGATTAAATTCAATACCGATATGAAGAAAACTATTTTGGGATTGGTTATGGCGTTTGTTGCAACCACGTTGATTGCAGCGCCAAAACTGAACATTAGTCGTATCGACCCCACCGACTGGTATGTGGGGCTCAAGAATCCGAGTGTTCAACTGATGGTGTATGGAACCGACATCTGCGAAGCCGATGTTACAACCGACTATGCAGGCGTAACCATCGACAGCCTCGTGCGGCTCGACAGCCCGAACTATCTGCTCGTGTATATGAATGTGGGTGGAGCAAAACCGGGTGTCATGACGCTTAATTTCTCGAAAGGAAATGCAAAGCGTGCTGTTCAGTACACACTCAAGGCGCGCGACAAGCGAGGTGAGGATCGCATTGGATTCTCTAATGCCGACGTGCTCTATATGCTTATGCCCGACCGTTTCGCAAACGGCAACGTGGACAACGACCAGTTGCCCGGTATGCGACAGTATAAGTGCGACCGCTCCGAGCCCAGCCTGCGTCATGGCGGTGACTTGGAGGGAATCCGTCAGCATTTGGATTATCTCACCGATCTTGGCGTGACAGCCTTGTGGTTTACGCCTGTGCTGGAGAATAATTCTCCCGACCAGTTCCGCTGGAGCACATATCACGGCTATGCCACCACCGACTATTATCAGGTTGACCGCCGTTTCGGAACGAACGCCGAATATCGCCGTCTCGTGGATGAGGCTCACGCCAAGGGCTTGAAAGTGGTGATGGACATGATTTTCAATCACTGCGGATTTGAACATTCCTGGGTGGAAGACCAGCCGAGCCGGGACTGGCTCAACCTGCCCGGGTGGCTTGAGGAGTCGGGTGGCACGAGTGATTCGCGTGGCACCAGCTTTATCCAGACAAGCTATCGCCTTGCCCCGATTCTCGATCCCTATGCGAGCGAAGTTGACAAGAAAGAGACTGTTCAGGGTTGGTTCGTTTCCACTATGCCCGACTTGAACCAGAACAACGTTCATGTGATGAACTATTTGATACAGAACAGCATCTGGTGGATTGAAACTGTGGGCATCGACGGAATCCGTATGGACACCTATCCCTATGCTTACGCCGAGCCGATGTCGCGCTGGATGTCGCGTATCAACGAGGAGTATCCTAATTTCAATGTAGTGGGGGAGACGTGGTTTGAGCAGCCGGCATACACCGCAACGTGGCAGAAGGACAGCCGCTTGACCGACAAGAACAGTTACGTGAAGACTGTGATGGATTTCTCGTTCTACGCTGCTGTGGATTCAGCGAGCGTGGAGGCTACAACCGGTCAGTGGCGCGGATTCAACAGGGTTTACAACAGCCTGATATTCGATTACCTCTATCCAAATCCGCAGAGTGTGATGGCATTTATAGAGAATCACGATACCGACCGTTACCTGCGCAATGGCAAGGATATTGCTAAACTCAAGCAGGCATTGGCTCTGCTTCTCACCTTGAACCGCATTCCGCAGCTCTATTACGGCACCGAAGTGCTGATGAACGGAACGAAGGAAGAGACCGACGGTCATGTGCGCAAGGATATGATAGGCGGTTTTCCGGGTGATTCCCGCAACACATTCACCCGTGAGGGGCGTACCGCCGAGGAAAATTTTATTTTCGACTGGCTTCGCACCCTGCTTCACTGGCGGCAGGGCAACAAGGTGATTACACAGGGACGACAGATTCAATTCATTCCTTATGGAGGCATCTATGTGGTGGCTCGCAAATACGGCGGGAAAACAGTGCTTACTGTGGTGAATGGTCTCGACCAGACGGCAAAAATGAGTGTTGCCCGCTATGCCGAGGTGATAGGAGATGCTTCGTCTGCCACCGAAGTGACATCGAAGCAGATGTATGACCTGACTAAGGATATTGAGATGGAGCCGCGTGGCACATTGATTTTGGAATGGTAGAATCATGATATCGTTTCTTGTCAGTTTCGTGGCGCTCCTGCTCGGTTATCTTGTTTACGGCAAGATAGTGGAGCGCGTGGCCCGTCCCCCCGATAATGAGACACCAGCCGTCCGTCTTGCCGACGGGGTGGACTATGTGGCTCTGCCCACATGGAAGGTGTTTATGATTCAGTTTCTGAACATTGCCGGCACCGGACCCATATTCGGTGCCATCATGGGCATATGGTTCGGTCCGGCTGCTTATCTGTGGATAGTGCTGGGATGTATTTTCGCAGGAGCCGTGCATGACTTCTTCTGCGGAATCCTCTCGAT
>JAGCVR010000206.1 GCA_017962285.1 Muribaculaceae bacterium
AGCGACTGGGTGTGTCCCAGTGCTGCTGCCATAGCCTCAATACAAGTGCGACCCACATTGTTGAACGGGTCTTGTGCCGTAAGCGACCATCCCGACGTCTGACTGTGGGTACGAAGCGACATGGATTTCGGGTTCGTTGAGCCAAAACTCTTCACTATCTTTGCCCACAAAAGGCGACCTGCACGCATCTTGGCGATTTCGGTGAAATAGTTCATGCTGATACCCCAGAAGAACGATAGGCGGGGTGCGAACGCATCAACGTCAAGGCCTGCATTGACTCCGGTACGGATGTAGTCCATTCCGTCGGCAAGCGTGTATGCCAGTTCAATATCGGCTGTTGCTCCTGCTTCCTGCATGTGGTAGCCGGAGATGGAGATACTGTTGAATTTAGGCATATTCTTCGACGTGTACTCAAAGATGCTGGCAATAATCTGCATTGAGAATTTCGGTGGATAAATGTAGGTGTTTCGAACCATGAACTCCTTAAGGATATCGTTCTGGATAGTTCCTGCCATTTCCTCAAGTTTAGCGCCTTGTTCAAGACCTGCCACAATGTAGAATGCCATAATTGGCAACACTGCACCGTTCATTGTCATTGAAACCGACATCTTGTTCAATGGAATTCCATCGAACAGCACTTTCATGTCTTCAACTGAGCAGATCGACACTCCGGCTTTTCCCACATCGCCCACCACACGCTGATTGTCGGCATTATAGCCGCGGTGCGTCGGGAGGTCGAATGCTACCGAAAGACCTTTCTGGCCCGAAGCAAGATTACGACGATAGAATGCGTTGGATTCGGCTGCGGTAGAGAAACCGGCATATTGACGAACCGTCCAGGGACGGAACGGATACATCAAACTGTAGGGACCACCAAGGAATGGGGGGATACCTGCCACATAGTTAAGATGTTCAAGACCTTCAAGGTCCTGCTTTGTATAAACCGGTTTTATATCGAGCAACTCGGCATTTTTCCAGGTTTCTGCCTGAGGCAATGGCTTATGTTCAACATTAAAGGCCTCGCCTGCAATATCTATGTTTTTAAAATCTGGTCTCATCTCTTCTCAAATTATTTGTTTAATAATTCTGCGTTGAAAGCCTTCAGTGTGCCCAGTACATTACTGCGAACATTAATGAAATGCTTCACACCAAGAGCCTTGAATTCGTCGGTCTCAGGACCCGCCAGAACGAGTTCGGCTTTATCACCAATAAGGCTCACGGCCTGCGGAATGAGTTCGGCATATTCATCATCGCTCGAGCAAAGAACAATGATATCGGCACCTTTCTCAAATGCTGCATTCACGCCATCTTCCACTGTCTTGAAGCCATTGTTGTCGATAAGCTCATAACCAGAGCAGGCAAAGAAGTTGCAAGCAAACTGTGCTCGAGCCAGACGCATTGCGAGATTACCTATTGTGAGCATGAATGCCTTGGGAGTTTTTTCGGCATGCTCCACGTCAAGGCGGATTTGTTCAAACTGACTTGCCAATCGCTTAGAGTTGAGTTTCAGTTCACCTTCCTCATCGGCGCAGCCACAGGCGCATTTTGGAGCGGCATCGGCTTTGTCGGCGGCCTTTTCGGTGAAGTTGGGGAATTGATTTGTGCCAAGCAATTGTTCCTTACGTTTGGCAACCTTGTCGAACCTGGCGGTGGCACTTGCATTAACTGCATTCACCACATCGCCGCTTTCAAGAGCTGCCTTGAAGCCACCCTTGTCCTCTGTTTCAAGGAACAGTTTCCAGCCTTCCTGCGCAAGCGACATTGTGAGTGTCTCCACATAGTAAGAACCACCAGCGGGATCCACCACTTTGTCGAGGTGACTTTCTTCCTTGAGAAGAATCTGCTGGTTGCGGGCAATACGCTCAGAAAAATCATCGCTCTTCTTATACGGAGCATCGAACGGAGTAACCACAATGGAATCCACGCCGGCCAATGCTGCCGACATGGCTTCGGTCTGGGTTCGAAGCAGGTTCACATAAGAATCGAACAGGGTGAGATTGAAACGTGTGGTTTCTGCATTCACCACCATCTTGCACGAGCAATCGCACTGTGGGTTGTATTGTTTCACAATCTGCGCCCACAACATACGGGCGGCGCGGAACTTGGCAAGTTCCATGAAATAGATTGTGGAAATACCCATGTTGAACTTGATTCGTTTTGCCACTTCATCGGCACTGAGTCCAGCTTCGGTGAGCATAGCCATCCATTCATTGCCCCAAGCCAGTGCATATCCAAGTTCTTGATAGATATATGCTCCGGCATTATTAAGCATCACGGCATCCACGCTAAGTACCCGCAGATTCTTAACCTCCGACACGGCCTTCAGCAATTCGCCTGCCAATGCCACAATGTCGCCAGGGAATGGAACGCCATGTTTGAGTTGACGCCTAAACGGATCAAAATCAATTGAGCCATGAAACTCTTCTTCAGCTCTGGCTTCTTTAATCAGTTTTACCAAACCCTGAGCAAGAGTAAGAGCGCATCTCGGACATGCGTCTAGGTTCACTTCCACTTTCTTCAGGTCAACGCCTGCAAGCAGGGCAGCCAGATCGGTATCGGCGCCTTTGCTCAATTTCAAGCCGATAGAATTTACGCCTTTGCCAAGCACGTCGAGAATCTTGGCATTTGCTTCTTTTTCATCGGCAACTTCAATGTTCTGACGAACCCGCCAATCGTTGCTCACTTCTGTGCCGCGAACAAATGGAAACTCGCCAGGGAGTGATGAGGTGGTCTTAAAGTTTTCAATGTCGCTCATGCGATACAGAGGCTGAACATTAAAACCTTCGTTTGTTCTCCAAACCATTTTCTTGTCGAAGTCGGCACCTTTCAGGTCCACTTCGGCTTTGGCTCGCCACTCATCGGGAGTGACAGGCGGAAATTGGTCGAACAATCTTTCTTTAACTTCTGACATAATTAAAAATTTTTATAGTAATGATTTTAGTTTTTCTTTTTTATTCGAAATCGTCTTTCTTCAGTATTCTTAAAATCTTACAAATTTACACATTATTATTGAAATATTTCCATAATTAATGTAAAATTTCACACTTCTTCACTTTCAATCTGTCTAATGAGCGTGAGTACACGCCTGTCCTGCGATTTGGCACTTATGCCTTGCAACATTTCGTTCAGCCAGTCTTGCCCAAGATTCTTGCCGAGAGATATCATATTCAGTATCAGCCGCAAAGCCACATAATACCCCCGGTTATCGCTGCCTTGAGCCAACTGACTGGCTAGATCCAAGGAAAAGGGTAGGGAACGCAGCAGTTTGTGGCAAAGCACATCCGCCTCCTCTTCGGTCTGCACATCAAGTGCCATGGAAACTGCATCATCTATGGTTGCGTTTTCCAGAGGGTAAAGCATTGGGGAGAGCAGCCGGCATTCGCGATTGGAACGACATGCCCATAAGGCATGGGCAAGTTCCACGCTCTTTTCATGCCGTGAGGAAATTGTCGCAAGGTCGGTCAACTGACACCCTAAAATCATCGTATGCGGGTCACCGCTCTTGCGAAGGGCGTCGGCAACGATGCCGTTGCGGTATGCAAACAGTTCCTGCTTCAACTCTCGAATTCTCTCTTCCTCCATCTGCTTAAGTATTATTGGAAAATCAGACGCATTTGCGAGAGTCATGCGTCTGATTAAATCTCTGTGTTCTGTTATTTTGTCAGCGGTGAATAGTCGCGGGAATATCTAAGCATCTGGTCCACGTAATTCTCGCCATATTCAATCTGCACATCCGTGATGTTTCCGCTGTCGTCCTTCACGAGGCGGTATATGGGATTAACAAAACCTTTATAAGGTGCTATGTCCAGTTTGGCGTAGCGTTCCAGAACTTCTTTGTGAATCTCCGGATCCACTTTCACACCATAAGTTTCAACGAGCTGACGTCCAGCCTCAAAGTCGCCTGTGGACTTGATGCGCTGAACCTCGGCGAGCAACTGCCCGAACAACGAGCGGAGTTTTTCATAATCATTGACCTTGACAAAGGTTTTGCCGTCGCGTTTCACATATTCAATCACATTGTCGGGCTTTCCCTTCTCGTAGCACCACTCACTTATGAACTTTCGGTTGCGCATGTGCGACTCTTCTATGTCTTTTCCAGGTTCAATTCGGGTGAGCTGGGTCATGAGTCCATTCATTATATATTTGTAATACTCAGCCTTGTATGCGTCCGGGTCGGTGAAAATGCCAAGTTCCACAAGTTTCGGGTCGGCAAGGTAATAGAGTGCAAAGAGGTCGGCACGGCCTTCCTCCAGTGTTGAGCCATAGGCTTTCAGGGCATCCTGGTCCACTCCCGGCAACAATTTTCCACTTGCGTGTCCCAAACACTCGTGCAAGTCGGTGTGAAGTTTGTCGGCAAGTGTGAGATGCTTTTTCATCATCTCAATCTCGACGTCGCTGTAGGCAATCTCCTCGTTGAAACCTGTACCGTTAGCCACTTCATCGTAAGCATCGGTAATATTTTCGATTGTAACGGATTTTGAACCATGGGCGGCGCGAATCCAGTTTGAATTCGGGAGGTTGATGCCGATAGGCGTCGAGGGATAACTGTCTCCTGCAAGAATGGCAGCCGTTATCACCTTGGCGGTAACACCTTTCACGTTCTCTTTCTTGAAACGGTCATCAACCGGAGAATTATGCTCAAAATAAGCGGCATTTCCACTAATGAGCTCTGTGCGATGCGATGCTGCGCGGTTCTTGAAATTCACCATGCCTTCCCATGAGCCGGTCATGCCGAGGGGGTCACCATAGCTCTCAATAAAGCCATTGATGAAGTCAACATCGCTCTTAGTCTCTTCAGCCCACAGAATGGAATACTCGTCGAAAGTCTTGAGCGACCCTGTAACATAGAACTCAATAAGTTTGTCGATATATGCACGTTGAGCATCGTTTTCAGCAAATTCAGCCGCACGCTTTAGATTAACTATGATTTGAATAATTGCATCGGAATACAGCCCGCCAAGTTTGTAGGGTTTCTCCACCACTTTTCCGTTTTCCTTTACCACTTTAGTGTTAAGTCCCCATGAAACCGGAGTGGCATCGGTTGTATCTTTCAGGGCATTGTAATAATCTTCCACCTCTTTCTGGGTAACCCCTTCATAAAGATTGGTTGCTGATGTGAGAATGAGGTCTTCGCCATCGGCCTGATTCACACGTTTTGCAAGATAGGTGGGGTCGAAAATCACTTTGTCGATAACTTTCAGAAAATCGCCCACGCTTTCACCTTTAGCGAGCGGCAAAGATTTCGGGTTGAGTTTTTTCACTTGACTGTCGAAGAACTTCTGGGAGAATTCCGGCACAAA
>JAGCVR010000207.1 GCA_017962285.1 Muribaculaceae bacterium
GGGAATTGATCTGGCCCTTGACCCGGCCGTATTTCAGATCGATGCCCTGGATCGCCGACGGACTTCTGTGCACCGCTATAGCATTTCTGCTCACCTATGCGGTGATGAGGCTGGTGTACCTGCTGCCTTTCAGCAAATACATCATGGGACGCTAATCCGAAAGCGACTGCAGGATCTGCTCCACTTCCTTGTCGGTCTTGGTCAGTTTATCCTTACAGAAATCAAGCAGTACTTTTGCGCGCTTTGTGAGTTCACTCAGTTGGTCAATGTCGCACTCGGGACTTTGAAGTTTCTTCACAATCTCCTCAAGTTCGGTGGCAGCCTTTGCATAAGTGAGCTGCTCTGCGTTTATGTCTTTTCCTGGTTCCATATGGTTGATGTTGAATTAATTACTGGTTTATGTCTTTCCGACAACTTCCGTGATTTTGGTCCGAATCCTGCCGTTTTTCAAGTGAACGGTAATGTTTTCTCCTTCCTTCAGTGACTTTGCGTCGGTAACGAAAGCACCGTTCCGCATAACCAATGCAAATCCTCGGTTCAGCGTGTTTCGCGGTGACAGAATTTCAAGTTTCTCGGCAACATTCTGCTGCCACGTTTTCTGCATAGCGATATTCTGACGCACGGCAATTGACAGCTTTTCCACGTTGTGCTCACGCATGGTTTTCTCACCTTGCAACCGGGAACGCACGCAGACGGGAATCGTGGCAGAAGCATTCTGCAGTTTCAGGTGTTCAGCCTCCAGTTTCTTACGCGCAGCCAATGGGATGATATCGGTGTAATGCGCCATCTGTTCACGGGAGCGTATCAACGTTTCTTTCACGGTGGAACTTATCGCCGACGCCATTTCGGACAAAATCGCGAGCTGAGTGGCACAGCGCTGAATAAGGAATTCGGCAGCCGCGGTGGGGGTTTTCACTCTTGTTCCTGCCACATAATCCAGCACCGTCGTGTCGCGCTCGTGACCGATTCCCACTATCACATGCAGCTTACAGCGGGCAATGCGGGCTGCTATATCATAATTGTCGAAAGAATTCAGGTCACTCGACGACCCTCCGCCACGAATTATCACTATGCAGTGGAACAGGTGAGCGTTTTCCTCTATGCGGTCTATGGCACTCATCACACTCTGGGCGGTGTCGGCACCCTGCATCATGGCAGAAAAAAGGCACGGATAAAACACTACACCGTAGGCATTGTTTTTCAGTTGGTTGATGAAATCTCCATAGCCCGCCGCACCCGCTGCCGAGATAACGGCAATCTGCTGCGGTGCAACCGACAACAGCACCGATTTGTTCAGGTCTATCAGATTCTCCTGCGTGAGACGCTTTATGATTTCCATCCGCTGACGCACCATATCTCCGAGTGTGAACTCGGGATTGATGTCGCTGATTATCGCCTTCAAACCGAATTTCTCGTTATACGACACGCTCACGCACACCATCACGTTGAGTCCCGTTGTAATGTCCTGACCCGTAACCGAGTGGAACTTGGCATTAAGTGAACGGAAGGCATTCGCCCAAATCACCGCCCCCATACGTGCCACCGTGTCGCCTTTCTCATTCTTTTGAATAAGTTCAAGATAACAGTGTGTGCTCACTCGCAAGTCGCTGGTCTCGGCTTGAATCCAGCAATTCTGGACCTCATCCGAATTGAGCAGTCTCTTGATACGGCCATTGAACTCAAGGAGTGTGATTGCCGTGGGCATTTGAAACAAACTTGGCTGAGTGTTCATTTTTTTACTGATTTTGACAGTTTGAATTTCTTTCCGTTGAACGGATAGTAAAGTTTATCGTTGATGTGAGGCTTAACCTTTTCGTAGTCTTCACTCACAAGGAATTCTTCCAACGGGAGTTCGGCGACAATCACATCGTGCTTCTCGCCCTTAAATCGCAAATGCACCAGCGGAAATGGCAAAACATCTTTCACGAATGCTACTTTTTCGGCGGGAGCATCTTTTCTGAAGAACTCGTCCACCGCCGGCATCACGAAATAACGGCTCAATTGCTGTGGTTCCCATTTTGTGTTGAAAACCGTGATCTTACTGTCGGCTGCCGGCAACGAGAATGTCTCAATCACAGCCAGAAGCGTATCGCGTTTTGACGGGGAGAACATGAGTATTTCCACGGTTTTTGCTTCACTTGAACTGACACACAGATAAGTGCTGTCCATGAAAACGAGTTTCGAGTCCTCGCCCATTTCATTCTCAATGCTCGTAGGGGTTCCTTTGTAATATTTCATCATTGCACGCCGCTCACCGGGGCTTATCAGCGGGAAAACCCTGCCGGGTTCACTGAAGAAGAAACTCGCCACATTCTGTGCCGATGCCGGCACGCCCATTATCAGCACAGTTAAAAGAAGGATTAGTATTCTACGGTTCAATGTCATTGTAATTCTTTTTTATTATTTCCAGCATTCTATATCGTTTTCAATCTCCGGGAATGAACTCGCCCTGAAAACCGGCCCGGCAATTCCCGACTGCCGCTGACGACGGTAGTTTGCAAGCAGGGCAAATGCCCACTTGCCAAGAAGCAGCACTGAGCGATATTGAGAATGCCTGAAACGAAGATATGTGTCCCTTGCCGTCGTGTTTCTTCGATGAATGCGACAGCAGACGAAACATCTCGCCCACCATCCGGAATTGCACAAACCGGGTTCTGAACGTAAAATACAGACCGCAGCAGACGAGTGCCGCAATCAGTATGTAGGTCCAGATAAAGTCGCTTATGCCGGCTATCGATGTGCACAGCCAGCCGTCTGCCGCAAATAAATCTTCCGTGTTCATTATTTGCAAACTTACTACAAATTAAGAGAAGTTGCAAGATTTTTTCTCTTAAAATCTCTCATATTGCGGGTAAAATAAAATCAATTTATTATCTTTGCATGTTTAACATTACTAAAAAGAAATTGTTCTGAATTATGAGAAATATAATCGTTGCTCTTTTGCTATTGTCTAATGTCGTGTGCTTTGCAACTTCGGTAACGTCAAGTGCCGGCGATCTCAGTAATCTTGTAAGCGACAAAACCATTACAAGCCTCACTGTCTCTGGCGAGATTGACGCTCGCGACCTGGCTTTTATTGCCGACGAACTAACCGAGCTTACTGCGCTTGACCTCAGCAGAGCAAGAATCGTGGCTTTTTCCGGGACAGAGCCTGTCATCGGGGAGTCTCTCTCGTTCGATGCCAACGTGCTGCCAGCCAACGTTTTCTTCGGGAAAAACTATTCAAGCGTGGTGCTGCCGTCAACCCTTACCAGTATCGGAGCATCGGCTCTTGCCGGATGTGCATCCCTCACAAGCATTGCCATCCCTGCTTCGGTAACAACGATAAGTGATGATGCCATTAACGCTTCGGGAATGACCATTTTAACCTTACCGGCAACCATCGAGACCATGGGTGCCCGTGTGGCAGCAAACTGCGCTTCGCTCACTTCTGCAACGGTAAATTGCAGCGTTCTTGGCGATGAAGCGTTTGCCGGTTGCTTCATGCTCACCGATGTCGTTATCGGCGATGACGTGCAGACAATCGGTTCCGGCGCTTTCAAAGGCAGTGCCGTGACTGATGTGGTCTTTACGCAGAATTCCGGATTACAGGCAATTGGTGACGAGGCTTTCATGAACACGCCCATAGAAGATTTCGATTTTGCGTCGCTCAGCGAACTTCAAACCATCGGAATGTGGGCTTTCGCCAACAGCCGTCTGAAATCGGTCGCACTCGGCGATAATGTGCAAGACATAGGCGATGGCGCCTTTTTCTATAACACCGAGCTGGAGCAGGTTGACTTGTCGTCGGGTGCTATCAGAATCGGCGATTATCTGTTTGCCGGCGACAATGCCATCGACAACGAGTCGGTGGTGCCCGAAGGCTACACTCAGATTGGCGACTATGCCTTCTATAACTGGGACCAGGTGGCGCAGTTCATATTGCCAGCCTCTCTGACAGAAATCGGAGACGGAGCAATGGCAGGAATGACCGGGCTCTCTTCCATAACAAGCCATGCCACAGATGTGCCAAGCCTTGGCAATGATGTGTGGGACGGAGTGGACCAGAGCCACGTTACGCTGTATGTGGACAAGAACAGTATCAATGCCTACAAGGGCGCACAGCAATGGAAGGAGTTCAACATCGCCGAAGACCCCACAGGAATCGACGAAATCACCGCCACGAAACCTGCCGTAACGGCTCATTTCAGCGGAAGCACGCTTATTGTCAGCTCCACTCAGGAACTGATTCAGGAAATATGCGTTTACGAAACAAACGGCATATTGCTCACGAGACTCAACCCCATGAGCGAAAACGCATCGATTGAAATGCTGCATTATGGCGGCAAACTCTATCTGGTTACTGTCACTCTGCGGTCGGGCAAGACTGTATCGTTTAAGTTGTCGCGATAATTGAATCTGAAGGAGTATGGGCAAGAACAAATTGCGTAAATTTGCCGACATGGAAACGTTCAAATGCGTTTTCCAATACCCATTCTCCATCCTTAAGGAAGAGGGATTCCCGCTTCGCGGCAAGTGGAA